>DATBKN010000530.1:0-8920 GCA_036555845.1 Gemmatimonadaceae bacterium
GACGAGCATCGCCGCAAGACGATTGGCCGGGATGAGCGGAATATCCTGGATCGCCGCCAACAATTCCGACGTCGTGAGCGCCAGGTCCGCGCGCTCGTCGATGCGCGCCAGGTATTCTCGCAGCACTTCGACCATGAGCGCGACATAACGACCGCGTTCTCCAGCTTCGACGAGTCCCAAACCCTGCACTCGCGCGAATCCCGCGAGCGCCTCTTCGTATGGATCGACCGGCGTGATGAGCTTGAGTCGCTGGCGCCGGCGCAGCCACCACCAGATGAGCGCCGCGATCACGGCAACGGCAAGAGCGACGAGCAGCCACAACCACCACGGAGCCGGAATTCCCAGAACGTCGCGCGCCGGCTTGGGCACGTGCAGCGTCGTATCGGCCGGTAGCACGCTGGCAACGAAAATCGACGCTTCGCCTAACGGCACCTCCATGACGTCGCGCCCGATGACAATGCGAACATTGCCCAAACGAATCGCGATGCGTCCGACGTCCCACGCAGCAACGCGATACACAGCCGTCTGGTCGGTGAACGCGGAGTCCGGCGCCGTCGTGATTTGCACCGGATCGATCGCTTCGACCCTCCCGGCCGAATCCGGTGCGTCGGGAAATCCAATGTCAGCCCCGCGCGGCACCTTCACGCGCACGATCACACGGAACGGATCGCCGACTGTCACCGTCTCCGGCTGCACAACGATGGCGCGCTGCACGCGGATGTCCTGCACGCCCTGCACGGCCAGGAGAGCAATCGTCAGCAGCGTACCGATCATCACCGTCTGGCTCTCCCTCGCCGACGTTCGCGCGCGCGGAAGAAACGCAACAGCGCATCGATGTACGGGGCGTTCGTTTTGAGCGGAATTTCGTCGATGGCGAGTCGGCGCAGCAGCTTGCGTCGAGCCAGACGCTGACCGTTCGCCAATTCTTTGAATCCCGCGCGCACACGCGAGTCACCGGTATCCAGCTCTATCGTCGCACCGGTTTCGGGATCCACGAAGCGTGCGAGTCCTACGTTAGGCAGCTCGCCCTCTCTCGGGTCTTCGATCGTCGCGACGACGAGGTCGTGCCGCTGTGCCATGAGCTTGAGCGAGCGCTCCAGCCCCTCCTGCATCAGATCCGAAAGCAGAAAGACGATCGCGTGCCGCGAGGTGAGCATCCCGCGCAGATACTCCAGCGCACCCGCGATGTCGGTGCCGCGTCCTTCCGGCTCGTGCAGCAAGATGTCACGGATAACGCGCAACGCGTGGCGCCGGCCTTTGCGCGGCGGAACGACATGCTCCACGCGATCGCTGAAAAGCAGCACACCGATGCGATCGTTGTTTCGGACGGCCGACATCGTGAGCAGCGCTGCCACTTCGGTCGCCAGCTCCTGCTTGAAACGGCGCGCAGTCCCAAAATACTCGGAGCCCGAGCAATCGACGGCGAGCATCACCGTCAGCTCGCGCTCCTCGACATAGCGTTTGACGTGTGTGCGTCCGGTTCGTGCCGAGACGTTCCAATCGATCGTGCGCACTTCGTCGCCCGGCTGATACTCGCGCACCTCGGCGAACTCCATCCCCTGCCCTTTGAACACGGATCTGTACTCGCCGGCGAAGACCGAGTTCACGAGCCCGCGAGTGCGCAGCTCGAGCAGCCGCACCTGGCGCAACACCTCGGGAGAAACGCCTAACGTGCGACGCTGGCGCGTCTCGACGGTGGATTCAAAGGGTCGCTCCAACCTCCGACCTCCAACTTCCGACCTGGCGATCACGGGCTTTCTATGGCTCCGAGGATGCGCTTCACGATATCATCCGACGTGACTTCTTCTGCTTCGGCTTCGTACGTCGTCAGGACGCGATGCCGCAGCACGTCGGGCGCCATCGCCTTGACGTCGTCAGGCGTCACATACGTGCGGCCGCGCAGGAACGCGTGCGCGCGCGCGCTCTGCGCCAATGCGATCGTCGCGCGCGGCGATGCGCCGAACTCGATCAGCGGCGTTAGGTCCTTGAGCTTGGCTTCACCCGGCCGCCGAGTTGCCGTGACGATGTCTACGATGTAATCGACGACGCGCTCATCCATGTACAGCTCGGCGATGCGCTTGCGGGCTTCGAGAATAGCGCTCGGCGACGCCACGGCTTCGATCGGAATGGGGATGCCGCTCGCCATGCGCCGCATGATTTCCTTCTCTTCGTCACGCGACGGATAGTCCACGTGCAGCTTCAGCATGAAGCGGTCGACCTGCGCCTCGGGAAGCGGATACGTCCCTTCCTGCTCGATGGGGTTCTGCGTCGCGAGAACGAGAAACGGCTCCTCCAGTCGAAAGGTGTGGCCGCCTAACGTGACCTGCTTCTCCTGCATCGCTTCAAGCAGGGCCGCCTGCACCTTGGCCGGCGCGCGGTTGATCTCGTCGGCGAGGACGATATTGGCGAAGATCGGCCCCTTTTTCACGGTGAACTGCGCCGTATGCTGCTCGAAGATCTGCGTGCCGAGCACGTCGGCCGGCAGCAGATCGGGCGTGAACTGAATGCGTTGGAAAGTCGTGTCGATTGTCTCGGCCAGCGTGCGAACCGTCAGCGTCTTCGCCAAACCCGGAACGCCTTCGAGCAGCACGTGCCCGCCCGTCAGCAAGCTCACCAGAAGGCGCTCGACCATGTACTCCTGACCGACGACGCGCTTTCCTACCTGGCGCATCACGGAGTGCACCAGCGCGATGTCAGCTTGGTTCGTCGCCGCTACAGTCGTTGCCACAGCGATCTCTCCCCCACGGAATGGTTAGTGCGATTCTACTCGACGGTGCTGCGTCATACCCGCAAGTTTCCCTCCCGCTCCAGCCTATACGCCAGGCGCCGTTGCACGAATCGCCTGCTGGATCGCTGAGAGCTCCCGCGCAGTCAGTTCCCGGTACACCCCAGACGCCAATTCCCCTAAGCGCACAGGCCCGTACCGGGTTCGTCGCAATCGCTGAACATAGAGGCCGAGCGCTTTGCACAGGCGCCTGACCTCGCGCTTTCGTCCTTCAGTGAGCGTGACTTCGAAGATCCACGCCGCGCCATGGCGCCGCGCCTTCGCTGACACTAGCTGAACCGGTCCGTCATCCAGGGTCACGCCCCGCATCGCGAGCTGCGCCGCAAGCTTCGCATCGCCGGTGACCGTCGCTTCGTAGACGCGCTCGATCGCATGGCTCGGATGGGTCAGCGCATGTGCGGCGTCGCCGTCCGTCGTGAGGAGCAGCAGACCTTCGGTGTCGAAGTCCAGCCGTCCGACATACGTGAGGCCCGGGACAGCTGGAACAAACGAGAACACCGTGGGCCTGCCGCGCGGGTCGCGCTTCGTGGTCATCGTCCCCGCGGGTTTGTTGAGCGCGAACCACGTCGCGTCACGCGGGACGATGTCCACCGCCGCGCCGTCAATAGTTAGGCGGTCGCTCGTGGGATCCACGATCTGTCCGATTTGGGCCACGGCGTCGTTGACGCGGACTCGGCCCGCTTGCACCAACTCGTCAGCCTTCCGCCTGGACGCGACTCCGGCGCGCGCGAGGGCGCGCTGGATCCGCATCCCAGCACCGCCGCTCATGCGACCGGATGCGGCTCCGTCTTGAGAGCGATGGCCAATTCGTCTGCTCGCGGCAGCTCTTCGAGGTGTCGCAGCGCGAAGTGCTCGAGGAAGAGCGACGTCGTCCCGTACATCAGGGGACGGCCGAGCCCCTCCGAGCGCCCGACGACTTCGATGAGACCGCGCTCGTGCAGCGACTTGAGAATGCTGCCGACGTTGACGCCGCGAATTCCTTCGATCTCAGCACGACCGATGGGCTGGCGATAGGCGATGATCGCGAGTGTTTCGAGGGCCGCGCCTGACAGCCGATGCGGTCGCACCGCGAGCTGCGCGCGCTCGATGACTTCGGCGTATTCCGGCCGCGTTAGGATCTGCCACCCGTCGCCTAACTCGACCAGCTCTACTCCGTGACCCTGCACGTCATACGTCTCGCGGAGCTCGTCCAGCGCGGCACGCACGGCGGCGGGCGATGCATCCGAGTCGAGGTCCGCCAGCTCGGCCACGGGAATCGGCCGAGCGCTGGCGAACAAGGCGGCTTCAAGCAGCTTGGCCAGCGGATTCACGGGAGATCCATACGTTGGAGAATGGAGCCAATTGCTCGAGCGATAGCTCGCCTCGGCGTGCCATCTCGAGCAGTGCGAGTAGTACCGACAGGATTTGCCACCGCTCCGGCTGACTTGGAATGACGTCGTGCCACGGAACTCGCTCACGCAGCGCGAGCACTGCGCGCACAGTCTGCATCGCACCGTCCACGTCGAGCGGGCGCGGAATGACGTCGTGGAGGTCCGGCAGCTGCGATGAGCGCAACACGCGATCGACAGCAGCGAGCAGCTCCACGAGCGAGAGCGCCAGCGGAGCCTGTGGCGGCGCCGGAAGCTCGGGGAGATAGGTTCTGCCATAACGCCGGCGTCTGTCGTCCGAGAGACGCTCCATGTGGTCGACGATTTCGCGGATCTGCTGGTACTCGAGCAGCCGACGCACCAGCTCAGCGCGCGGATCCTCCCATTCGTCTTCGGATCCAGTACGCGGCAGAAGCAGTTGCGCCTTGATGCGCAGGAGCCGCGCGGCCATCTCGAGGTAGTCCGCCGCCTGATCCAGGCCTAACGAACGGATGCGGAGCAGGAACTGTTCAGCGATGCGCGCGATCGGGATGTCGTAGATGTCGACTTTCTCGTCGCGGATCAGCGTCAGGAGCAGGTCGAGCGGCCCGGAATACTCGCTGAGCTCGATGACGAACGGTTCCGGTGCATCGTCGACGACGGTATGCGGCGCGAGGATCATCCGCCCATCCATGGCATGGGGAGCCTAAACGGATTGACTGCGGCTTCTGCTATTTGAAACAGCGTCGTCGCGGGCCACATCCAGCGCGCAAAAAGTCCGCGACCTAGGCCGGTGGCGAATAATATCAGCAGGACAATAATCCCGTACCTGCCTAACTGCTGATATCGCAACGCCCACGCCGGCGGCAGCAGGTACTTCATAACGTGCGACCCATCGAGCGGAGGAAGCGGGAGCAAATTGAAAAGCGCCAGAATCAAGTTGATCAGGATCCCAAACAGGAACATCGCCTGGATGATCGATAACGTGGGCGCGAGCACCGGGGCGGCGTTGCCAAGTAGGCCGACAAGCGGCACGAGCATCGTGAATATCACTGCGAGCGCGAGGTTGGTCGTAATGCCCGCGAGGGAGACGATAATGTCGCCGCGCTTGTAGTTCCTGAAATTGCGAGGGACGACCGGAACCGGCTTGGCGCCGCCAAAAATGAAACCGCCCGACAGGAATGTGATGATCGGGAGGATCACCGTCATGAATGGATCGATGTGCTTCAGCGGATTCCACGTTAGGCGCCCGAGCTGGTACGCCGTTGGATCACCTTGTTTGAGAGCCGCGTAACCGTGCGCATACTCATGCGCGACCATCGAGAACAACAAAACCGGTGCTATGAGCGCGAATTGCTGGACTTTGTCCAATGGCGGCTGAACGGCGGGCTAGGGTGGGCGCGCGCAAGCGAGGTCGTGCGCCGAACGCGTCGCAAGCTAGCGACGTGTGAAAGCGCAGTAAAGCTGTGTGGCGCCTTGACATGCCTTACTTGCAAGCCTAGCATTCCCCGCTCGCTATAGTGCTTAACGACTGACGATTTTTTGGAGAGGCAAGTGCCGCGAATTCAATCGGGCAAAAAGAATATGCGGAAGGCCCGGGCGGCCACCGTTCGCAATCGCGCACAACGTGCCGCGCTGCGCACCGCGCTCAAGAAGGCTGTCTCGTCCGGCGCTGACGTGGCGACGCAGCGTACAGCCGCGTCGCAGCTCGACCGAGCCGCGCGAAAAGGGCTGATCCACAAGAACACCGCGGCGCGTCAGAAGCGCCGCATCGCCAGGCTCGCGAAAGCCTAGGCGGCTGCGCTACATGGCGGCGAGCTCGCCGCCGCAGCGCTCGCAGTACCACTCCGTCGGATAGTTCATCGTGCCACACTCCTGACAACGGAGTGTCTTGACCTGCTCGGTCGGCATGTCTTTGAGAATCGACGGAATTGTCGACGGCGTCATCGTCGAAGCGGCTACGCTCGAGGACCCTCGCTGCTGCTCGGCTGGAGCAGCTCGGCGTGAGGCAGTGAAAGCCGGAGCCGGCGGCTCGACGGCCTCTTCCTCGTTAGGTGCGGCCTCGTCGGGCGGGGGCGGCGCCGGAACCGGCTGATGGCTGAGCGCGGGCGTTAGGCGTGGATCCGAAACGACCGATTTGAGGAATGCCAGCTCGTCCATCGGCGGACGCTCGCGCACGGGCTCCGCGGGTTGAGCGTGCGACGCGGGTGCCGAAGCTGCCGGCGCGCCAATAGCGGCTGCGGCCACGTCGATGGCGGCCAGCACCCCGCGCATGCGATTGAGCTCGGCTTCGATGCCATGGCGCTCGGATGCAAGCCGCGAGATCGCCTCATCGCAACGCGCGAACGATGACTGCGCCACCTCCGGCGCGAATTCGCCGACAGCTGCGCGCAACTCATACTCTGCACGCTCGTCGCGCTTTTCACCTTCATCGCGCTCGAGGCCTGCCAGACGCACAGCAAGTTCGTGCGCCGACGTGCGCAGTTCAGGCGCGCGCTGCACGAGCTGCTCCGTGACCTGGCCGAGCCGCGCCGCGTAGTCGCCACGCACGCGTTCGAGCACATGGCCCGGAGCGCTGCCGCGACGCGCGTCGAGCTGCGCGATCCACGTTTCGTATTGCTTGCGCTCTTCGAGGAGCGCAGTGAGTGCGTCCATATGGCCGCTCTCGGTCATGGCCTACTCCGAGAATCGTTAGGTGTACGCAGAGTATTTGCCGCACGTGCCGCATGCAATGCGGCAACAGCGCCCGGCGGCAGCGATTGCGCGCCGCCGAGTGATCGCGCCAGCCAGACGATGCGCGCCCCGTGTTCGAGGCTCTCCATCCGCTGGTGCGCCGAGCTCAACGTCGTGCCCACTGTCGTGGCGCCGTGATTGGCAAACAGAAACACATCGTGCTCGCTGATATATGGCTCCATCGCATCCGCGAAGGCCTCTGATCCAGGAACAACAAAAGGGACGTACGCAATATTACCAAGTTGATAGACCATCTCGGGCAAGACGTCCGCTGGGAGAGTTATGCCCGCCGCAGCAAACGCCGTCGCATAAGGTGGGTGTGCATGCACGACTGCGCTTACATCACTGCGCCTACGGTAGAGGCGGACATGCATCGCTAACTCGGTCGAAGGACGAGATGCGCGCGAGCGCGGCATGCGCGATCCCTCGATACTGACTTCCACCAAGTCGTCCACCCCGACATCCACTTTGCTTATGCCTGCAGGAGTAATCAGTAGGCCGATCCCCGCCCGTCCCAGCTCGATCCGCACTGACACGTTGCCGTCGGTGCCGGCAATTAGCCCGTGTTCGTACAGTCGCCGACACACCGTGACGACTTGTCGCCTGATCTTGAGCGACACCGCCATGACGATTGCGGTCGGCTACCGTACGTCCAGCGTATGGACGATCCGACCGCTAACGATGGTACACGTCGCACGCCCTGTCAGCGGCTGGCCGGCATAAGGCGAATTACGCCCCTTGGACTGGAACTTGGCGGGGTCGACGACCCATGGCCGTTTGGGGTCGAAAATGGTGATGTCTGCTACACTTCCCGGTTTGAGCGACCCTCCGGGAAGCTTGAAAACACGGGCCGGCGTGACCGACATCCGATCGATGAGAGTGCCCAAGTCGAGTGCTCCCGTGTGAACTACCTGTGTGAGCATGACACCGAGTGCTGTTTCGAGGCCGACGATGCCGTTCGGGGCGTCCGCGAACTCACGCTCCTTCTCGTCGTAGTGGTGCGGCGCGTGGTCCGTCGCGACCAAGTCGATCGTGCCGTCGCGGACCGCTTCGCGGAGTGCGGCAACATCTGCGGCCGTGCGGAGCGGCGGGTTCATCTTCGCGTTGGTGTTGTAACCCTCGACCGAATCTTCGGTGAGCGTGAGGTGATGCGGGCAGACTTCCGCCGTCACGCGGATGCCGCGCTCCTTTCCCCAGCGAATGAGCTCGACCGAACCTTTCGTGCTCATGTGGCAGAGGTGGACGTGCCCGCCCGTTCGCCGCGCCAGCAGAATGTC
Source organism: Gemmatimonadaceae bacterium (assembly GCA_036555845.1). Lineage (GTDB taxonomy): Bacteria > Gemmatimonadota > Gemmatimonadetes > Gemmatimonadales > Gemmatimonadaceae > DASYRX01. The sequence continues at coordinate 8,142 of DATBKN010000530.1, forward strand.
GCGGATCACCATGATCTCTTCGGCTTCGTTAGGCACACCCTTCAGGCCCAGTCGCGCCGAGACGATCCCCTCGTTCATGGCTCCGCCGTGAGCCAGCGTCGGCTCCTCGCAGTGGTCCGCGATCGGGATCTCGAACGAGCGCGCGTACTCGAGGGCGGTGCGCATGAGATGCGCGCTCACGACCGGTCGTCCGTCGTCGCTGAACGCTACGGCGCCGGCACCAACCATCTCACCGAATTCGGCGAGCGACTCCCCGTTCTGTCCCACGGAAATCGCGCCGATCGGATAAACGCGCGCCGAGTGCGCGCGCATCGCCTGACGCACGATGAAGCCGACGGCGGCCTGATTGTCCGTCACGGGATCGGTGTTAGGCATCGCGCAGATCGCCGTGAAGCCGCCGGCGGCGGCCGCCCGCGCGCCCGTGGCGATCGTCTCGACGTCCTCACGCCCCGGTTCGCGCAGGTGGCAGTGCACGTCGATGAGGCCGGGGGCGATCACCTGCCCCGCGCAATCGATTTCCTGCGGGTCGTCGTCGCGCCGGACTTCGCCTAACGAGCTGCCGGAGTGCTCGATCTTTCCATCGACAACCAGCACGTCGCCGACAGCATCGAGCCCTTGCGACGGGTCGAGAACTCGCCCACCTCGCAGCAGCAAGGTCGTTGCCTCAGACCTCAGGCCTCCGACCTCAGACCTCACTTTTCCCCTTCGCCGCTTCGGCCAACTCCGGCTTGCCTCCGGCGAGCAGATACAGGACCGCCATTCGTATCGCGACGCCGTTC
>DATBKN010000531.1:0-4329 GCA_036555845.1 Gemmatimonadaceae bacterium
GGCCGTGCTGACGAAGGCTGGCTTTCCGCCAACGAGCATCCGCACAACAGCGACTGTGCATCTGTCCGAAGGCCCGGTCATCAACCTGATCGAGCTCAAGACCGAAGGTGTAGTGCCTAACGTAACCGAAGCTGTGTTTCGTGAGCAGGCCGAAGTGGCCAAGAAGGGCTGCCCCGTGTCAAAGGCACTCGCTGGGCCCGAGATCACGCTGGACGCGAAACTAGTTAGTAGCTCTTAGGTCTTAGCTCGTAACGTGCCTACCTAACACCTAAGAGCTGAGACCTAAGAGCTAAGACCCCTCATTTAATTGAGTCCTTGAGCGCGAGGACCTCCATCGATGCCGGCGGATACTTCAGTTGCAGCGACTCGAGCTTCTCCACGATCGTCTGCGTGACGAGGTAGTTCCGAGCGCGCTTGTCGTTCGCGGGGACGACGTACCACGGCGCCCATTTCGTACTGCATTTCGATAAGGCGTCCTGATACGCTTTCGTGTACTCGTTCCACAGCTTGCGATCTTCCAGGTCGCCCACGCGAAACTTCCAATTCTTCGTTGGGTCTTCCAATCGCTCGATCAATTGCTCGCGCTGCTCCTCCCGCGAGATGTGCAGAAAGAATTTGAGAATGATGACGTTGTTGAGCGCCAGCATCTCCTCGAACGAATTGATCTGATCGTATCGCTTCTTCCACACGGCGGCGGGCGCCAATTTGTGCACGCGCACCACGAGCACATCCTCATAGTGCGATCGGTTGAAGATCCCGATCTGACCGTGTGCCGGCACGGCCGCATGTACACGCCAGAGGAAGTCGTGCGAACGCTCGAGGTCCGTAGGCACCTTGAAGCCCGTGACTTGTACGCCTTGCGGGTTGCAGGCGTCGAAGACGCGGCGGATGACGCCATCCTTCCCTGCGGCGTCTCGTCCCTGCACGACGACAAGTAACGCAAAGCGCCGGTCGGCATAAAAAACGTTCTGCAGCTGGCCGAGCTTTTCCTGGGCCTCATCTGTCAGCTCTTTGAGCTCTTCGCGATCGGGCAGTCCCTTCGGGCGCTTGGCCTTGTGGTCACCCAGGTCGGGTGCTTGGCCCTGTTTGACGGGAACTAACACGTATCCACTTGGGGTTAGGAGTTTGGGATCGGGATCGGCTGCTTCACAATGCGGTTCGGCGCGCTCCATTTTGGATCTCAACGCACGCATTCGACAGACTTTGACCACGACCACGATCCACCGATCCGACACGCCGCGTCCGTCGTTGGTCAGTGCGGACCGGTACGCTGCTGCCCTCGCGTTCCCCGAATACCTGGCGTCAGTGGTCAAGAACCGCGAGTGGTGGCAGGACACGTATAGGCTCGCGACGGTGCGCGAGGAGCATGCTGCGAGGGTCGACGCGCTGCCGACACCATGGAAGCTCGTTGCGATCACCGAAGACTGGTGCGGCGACGCCGTCAACATCCTCCCCTTTGTCGCTCGCCTCGTCGAAGCCGCTCCCAAGAAGCTCGAAATGCGTTTGCTCGGTCGCGACGCGAACCCGGATATCGTGAATGCTCACCTAACCGGCGGCCTCACCCGTTCGATCCCGACTATCATCGTGCTCGACGACGACTTCATGGAACACGGCTGGTGGGGCCCGCGCCCCTTGCCGCTGCAGGAGCAAGCGATGGGGGACTGGTGGCTGCTGCCAAAAGACGAGCGCCGGCTCCGCATTCGCATGTGGTACGCGCGTGATCGCGGCCGGCAGGTCCACGACGAGTTATTGCGCCTGCTCGAGGGGATGCCGGTCAACCGATAGCGCCCTCTTTAAGCTCGCTGCCGCGACGATACATTGTTCGGCACAGGCTACGGAGATCACATGGAAGATCGGCGCATCGAAGGCAATTTTTCGCAAGGCTGGGGTATAGCGGGACTCATCGTACTGCTCGCCGTGGCGGCGTTTGTCGGTGCAGGGTTGATCAAGCGGAATACGTACCATCCGCCCACGGATCCGCTCGCTCCGGCACCCAAGGCGGCAACTGAGGCACATTAGGCGCGCGGCCAGCGTCCCGGCTGAGTTGAGCGCTAGGTCGGAGGTCGAGCAGGTATGAGAAACAGGGTTCGTATAGCGCTATTCGCCGCGGCATGCGCCGCAACGCCGTGTTACGCGAGCGCGCAGTCCACCGGCGCCGTTGTTCAACCGTTAGGCAACAACCCCGGCGGCTACTCCTTCGACTTGTCGGACGGCGAACCGATTTCGTGGTTCCTCGAGTACAGCCAGCCGCTCAAGCTCACTCCAGACCAAAAAACGTCTCTCATCGCGATCCGCCGTCGTTTGCGCAGCGAGAATGAACGCTACATGGCACGGCTTGATTCCGTTGCGACCGCTGTCGGCCTAACGCTCGGTGAGCGGCCGCGCCTGACGCCTGATGAACGGCTCGCGCTCGAGCGCTTCAACACGATCACGCAGCCGACGCGCGACTCCATTCGCGCCAACAACACCCTCGCTCGTACCGAGGCGCTCACGCTGCTAAACAGCGCGCAACAGACACGTCTCGACTCGCTCATCACACTGATGCAGCGCGAACGTGGTCGCGCCCCATACCGTCGACGCGGCGCGGGTGTTGGGCACGGAGGTGGATCGTAGCAACCGGCGACGCTGTTGCCGTTGCTGTTCCTGCCCGGCGCGGCCGCGCTGTTGCTCGTAAGGCATTTGGATTCCTGATCGCTGCCACTGCGCTCGCTGCAGCGGGACTGCTCGCCTTCGCCTACCGTGGCGACCCCGAAGGATCGGCGCGCATTGCTCACGCCGAATTGGAGCAATTGCTCGAGCGCACTGAAGTCGTCGAGCGCCGTGCAGCCGTTATGCAGCGCAATTGGTGGGACTACTTTCGCGTCACTCACGGCGTGCTGGCCACGACCGATCGCCGAATCCTTTTCGTTGGCGTTCCGCCCGCCGCCCTGCTGCGCCCAAGCGATGAACCGCAACTTCTCGTAACGCTGGATGTGCCGTACGACCAGACTGCGGAGGCGCATCGCGAGCGAGTGTACTTCGGCTTGTTCGGAGGCGCGGTGCTGCGCACAGGCGGGAAATCCTACGAATTCGCCGTCGCGGCGGCGGAGCGCGCCAAGCTCGATTCCGTGCTCGCCGTGATTGCCACGCGCCAGCAATTGCTGCGCGAGGCGCTGGAGTCGGAACGCCAGGCCGCCGAGTCCGCGCTCGCGGCTGCGAGACAGCCCGTCTATCACATCGTGCAGCGAGGCGACGCCGTCGGCTCGATCGCGGATCGCTACGGTATTCCCGTCGATTCACTGCGCCGCTGGAACAGCCTAACGAACGATCGCATCCGCCAAGGACAACGGCTGCTTGTCAAACCCGGAACGTGAGGTGACAGCGGAGGGCCGCGCTCCGGTCGAGCACCGCGTCACAGTCGAACGCTCGGCGCGTGTCTACACGTTAGGCGACGCACAGGCGGGCGACGTCTGGGTCGTGTTGCACGGATACGGCCAGCTGGCAGCGCGCTTCATCACCCACTTCGCGGTCATTGCGGTGCCTGAGCGCCTCGTCGTCGCGCCGGAGGCGCTCAATCGGTTCTATTTCGAGCTGCCACGAGTTGGCGGGCCGCCGGCCGCCGAGAGGCGCGTTGGCACGACGTGGATGACGCGCGAGGATCGCGAAGCCGAGATCGCCGACTATGTGGCGTATCTCGATCGCATGCTACCCGTTGTGGCGCCCAACGCGCGGAACGTGACGCTGCTGGGTTTCTCGCAAGGCGTAGCGACAGCGTGCCGCTGGGCCGCGTTAGGGTCTACGCCCGTACATCGGTTGATCCTCTGGGCAGGGCCCATTCCGCCGGACCTCGATCTCCAACTACTCGCCAATCGGCTGGGAGATGTGCGAGTTGATTTTGTAATCGGTGAGCGCGATCCGATCGGCGTCGGCGGTGAACTGGAAAAACAACTGGATGCGCTGGAACAGGCAGGGATCCGAAGCGAGGTCACTCAGTTCCAAGGCGGCCATACGCTCGACGCTGGAGTGTTGACGCAGCTCGCGTCGCCGGCCTAACGCGATCGCTTCCAGCGGTCCATGTCGCGCCGTTCCTTTTTGGTGGGTCGCCCCGCCTCACTTCGGAAGGCGCTCGGGCCCATGGCGCGCATCTGGGCTGCCAGCTTTTCACGGGCCGCGCGGCTTTCCGCGGTTTCTTCGTACAACTCGGCGGCCACGGTTGCTGGTCCGCGCGTGTCCGACAGACCGCGAACGATGACGGTCCGCTCGTAGGGCGGGTGCCTGACGAGAATGGAGTCTCCAACACGAACGTTTCGCGCGCGTTTGGCGCGTTCGCCGGCCACAAGCACGCGGCCC
>DATBKN010000532.1:0-6347 GCA_036555845.1 Gemmatimonadaceae bacterium
ACGGCCGAAGGTCCGCTGCGATGGAGTCGCTGAGGAGCGTCGAGCCGGCGACCACAGTCGATGACCAACCGATGCCGAGCGCCATCAAACCGACCGCGAGTCGCGGCGAATTGTGGCCCGCAGTTCCAGCGAGCGCGCAGGCAGCAAGCAAACAGACGAGTCCCATCACGATGACCGGACGGCGACCGAATCGATCGGTGAGCCAGCCTATCACCGGCGCGAAGGCGTACATCCCAGCGACGTGAATACTGAGCACAACGCCGACGATGCGCAGGGTGTGCGCCGCATCGTGACCGGCGTCGCGAATATGCACCGGCGTCATCGCCATCACCGCGACCATGACGACGTGACCCACGGCCATCGCGATCACGCCGAGTCGAGCCGACGCATTGGAAACGACCGCCGCCAGCGCCGCACGCATGTCCGTGCGTGTTCGATACTCTGCCTTTCCTGTTGCCTGTGCGACCGCTCGACGCGCCAGCACCGCGGGATCTGGTCGCATGAAGACCAAGAGAAGGACGGTGGCTAGCACGAACAACGCAGCTGAAAATGCGAATGGTCCCGCCAAAGTCGGCACACCGTAGTCGGCCAACGATGCACCAGCCACCGCAGCAAGATTGGGCCCGGCGACAGCGCCTAACGTTGTCGCCCACACGATGATGGAGAGATGGCGGCCGCGTAGCGCCGGCGGCGCGAGATCGACCGCCGTATATCGCGCCTGCATGCCAGCGGCCGTGCCGCCACCAAAGAGAAAGAAGCCCGCGAACAAGAGTACGATGGAGTTTTGCATCGCCGCATTGACGACTACAATCGCTCCGAGTGCAGCCACCAAGTACGTCGTGGAGAGACTCAGCCTCCGACCGCTACGACGCACGATCTGCGCGGCGGGGATAGCCAGCAGCGCGGCGCCGACAACGGCGGCGCTCAGCGCAAAGCCGGAAACCGTGACGTCGGCAAGCTGCGCGGCAAGGAGCGCCCCAACAGACGAGCCGATGGCTACGCCAATGCCGCTGATGATCTGCGTGGCGAAGAGCAGACGCAGTGTTCGGCGCTGGACGGCAACGAGATCGACGCTCACAGCGAAACCGCCTAACGTGCGACTATGGCTCGTCTGCGCTCGGTCCGTAGATCTGTGGCACGGTTGAGCCCATCGGCCGCAAGTACGTCGTGATCTGACCGCGATGGTGCACGATGTCGAAGAGGAAGCTCCACGCCATCGGCGACGCCTCCCGTTCGCTGCCAAAAAACTCCATCTTGCCATCCCAGCGCTCGGCGGGAAGTGCGCTCAAGCGCTTGCATACGTCGGCGCTTTGTTTCTCGTACGTGTCGACGATCTCTTTCATCGTCGCCGGTGTTGGTACCGGCACCCATTCCGCTTTCCCGCTTTCAAGCGCGTCGATGAGCATCTTCTCTTCGCACAGGATCTGCCACGCGATGTCCTGTGCGGTGCGCGACTTGGGATCGGGACGGTAGGTGGAACCCTCTGGAATTCTGGAGAGCACCTTGCGTGTTGTTGTCGATTCTTTCGTCCAGAACTCGGTGAACTGCGTCTTGTCGTCCAAGTAGCCTCCTCCCCGTTTAGTAGCCGCGCACCTGGCCGTCGTGTCGCGGATCAGCGACGCCGATCCACGCCGCGCCACGGCGCGCAATCATGTAAATGCGTGCGTATTCGAACCCCGTCGCTCTCAGGTCATAACCCATCGCACGCGTCGCACTCAAGACCTGCGGGTCAAAGCCGGCTTCGATCTCAACGACGCGATTCGCCGCGCTCGGCGATATGCGCGGCATGCGCACCGCGTCGAGCGGATCCATGCCGTAGTCGAGCACGTTGATGAGGGTCTGGGCCATCGCCAGCGGAATGCGCCCACCGCCCGGCGAGCCGATCACAATCTCCACTGCCTTGCCCCGCATAACGAGCGTGGGCGCGATTGTGGTCGTGCGAGTCAGCCACTCGGGAGCATTCGGCCGATCCAGCTCCGCCTTTGTGATCACTCCTCCCGAGTTGTTCAGCAAGAAGCCATCGACGGCGACCCCACTCCCGAACGTGCTGCTGTTCGTGACCGTGAGGGCGACCGCATTTCCTTCGCGATCAACGACGGAGATGTGCGTGGTCTCGCCGCCTAACGCGGAGTCGGCGCCGGGGGTTGTCGTTGGCACCGCGGCGGCCGCTCCGTACGGCTCGAAAGCAGCACATGCGTCCGGCGAGGGCGCTGCGTCGAACGCGCGCGCGTCCGCTACAAGAATGCTATCGGCGGCACGCCCGGTGCCGACCTCGGTCCGCCGCTGCAGCGCGAACTGGTGCGACACGATGCCGCGCGCCGGTATCGCGCGCCAGCGCGGGTCGCCGTTGCCGCGACTCGCCGTCTGGCCGACACGCAACGCCGAGGTGACGAGGTCGAACGCGCGCGCGTCCCGCGTGAAAAGACCTAACGATTTCAGCTGGGCGGGATCGACGAGGTTGATTGTGTGCAGAACCTGCATCCCGCCTTCCGGCGGCGGCGCCGAAAGGATGACGCGGCCGTTGCGAGTCGTGCACAGCGGGCGGCGCCAGACCGGCTCGTACTTGGCAAAGTCTTCGATGGTGACGGGGTGCCCGCCGCGATTCAGGCGCTCGACGACGTCGCGCGCGACCCATCCTTCGTAGAACGCTTTGCGGCCGTCGGCGGCGATCGCTCGCAGCACGCGAGCAAGTCTTGCATTAGCGTAGTACTCGCCGATGGCGTGCCGTTTCCCGTTAGGCATAAACATGGAGCGCGCCACCGAGTCGCGCGCGATACGCCCGGAATCCCGCCCGATCATGTACGCGAGGACGGGATACATCGGAAAGCCCTCTTGGGCCATCGTAATAGCAGGGGCCATCACCTGCGCGCGCGTGAGGCGACCATACCGTTCCTGTGTCAGCAGTAGTCCCGCGACCTCGCCCGGGACGCCGACGACGCGCATCGGCGCCGTGGAATCGCGACCTGTCACCCCGGCTGCACGGAAAGAGGCGAGCGGTTGCGACGCGTAGAAATCCAGGAACTCCGCGCGCTGTTCCGAAGCGCGCCAGATCAGCATCGCGCCGCTCCCTCCGACGCCTGACATCTCCGGCTCCACAACGCCGATCGCAAACGCAGTGGCTACGGCCGCATCAATGGCGTTCCCGCCTTGACGCAGCATTGCCAGTCCCGCTTCGCTTGCGGAGGGATGCGCCGAGGCGACCACGCCGTTGGCGGCGACGACGCGCTTTCCTATGTCCGCGGCGGGGGTCGACTGCGGAGGCGCGCCCGGCGCGCACGCTACTAAGCCAACCCAAAGCGCGGTCGCGAACGAGCGAAGGATGCTCTTGCGGGGTGTGCGCGTCGGGCAAGGGAGCGAGGTCCGCATACAGGCTAAAATGGTCATTCGCGCGGCGTTCCGCACGCCGCGGCGCGTGCGAAACTGCGGCGGGGATGAGTTCCGTAGGGCCGCCCCATGGAAACTCTGAGACAGGACATCCGCTACGCCGCGCGCGGCCTCCTCAAGGCGCCCGGCTTCACCCTCGTTGCTCTCCTGACGCTCGCGTTAGGCATCGGCGTCAACAGCTCAATATTCAGCGTCGTCAACGCGATCCTGTTCAGGCCACTTCCGGTCGAACGACCCGACGAGCTCGTCGACATTTATGGCAGACAGTCGACGGCATCCGAACACGGCACGCACTCCTATCCGAACTACCTCACGTACCGCGGCGCGACGTCCACGCTCTCGGACCTCATCGGTCACTCCAACTTCTTCGCGAACCTATCTATAGAAGGGAGCTCCGACCTGGTTACCGGCGAGCTGGTCACCGACAACTACTTCCAGGCACTCGGCGTTCGTCCCGCGTTGGGCCGCACGTTTGCCCCGGACGAGGCTTCGGTCATCGGTGCGTCGGCGTACGCCGTGATCAGCGACCGCTTTTGGAAGACGAAGTTCGCTGGCGCGCCTAACGTGGTCGGCCAAACATTTCGTTTGAACGGCACGACGTACTCAATCATCGGCGTCGCGCCGCCGGAGTTCCGCGGCATGATTCCGGCCGTCACGACACAGATGTGGATTCCGGCTGCGATGGGTGAGAAGGTCGAGCCGTTCGGGAATATGCGCGTGTCAGGCCGCTCACCCGGTGACACGCGCTTCGAGCGTCGCGGGCAGCACTGGTTGCAGCTCAAGGGACGCATGAAGCCGGGAGTGACGATTGCTCAGGTGCGGGCCGAATTCGACGGTCTGGTGCGCCGGCTCGGCGAACAATTCCCCGAGAGTATGGGGAAGGAGCGCATCGCCGTGGTTCCCACGAGCGACGTGCGCATTAACCCCGATATCGACGCGACGATCGCACCGGCTGGACTACTCCTTGTCGCGGCGGTCGGACTTGTTCTCGTCGTGGCATGTGCCAACCTCGCGAACCTCATGCTCGCGCGCGCCGCCGGCCGGCGCCGAGAGATCGCGCTGCGGGCCGCGTTAGGCGCCGCTCGTACGCGTCTCATGCGTCAACTGCTTACGGAGAGCCTGTTGCTGGCGCTCGTTGGTGGCGCGCTCGCGCTGCCGCTCGCTGTCGGCTTGTCGGCGCTTGTTTCCCGTGTACGGCCACCACTGCCAATTGACATCGGACTCGCGATCAGCCCGGATTGGCGCGTCCTCGTCTTCACGCTGCTCGTTGCTGTTGTCACAGGCATCGTGTTCGGACTCATTCCCGCGCTGCGCGCATCGCGCCCGGATCTCGTACCTGCACTGAAAGGTGCGAGCGCGAGCGTCGGTAAGCGGTTGCGCTTCGAGCTGCGCGACGCGCTGGTCGTGGTGCAGATCGCGGTGTCGCTCGTCCTGGTGGTGGGCGGCGCGTTGATGGTGCGTAGTGTACTCGCCGCGGGACGCGTCCCGTTAGGCTTCGACGGCGACCGCACCGCGTTTGTCACGCTCGCGCTGGAAATGAACGGCTACGACCGCGAACGCGGTGGGCGTTTCCTGGAGACGGGCCTGCAGCGTCTGCAGTTGCTGCCGCAGGTCGAAGCCGTTGCGCTCACGAGCCGTCTGCCGCTCTCCCTCAACAACAACGGTTTTTCACTCCACATCGCGGGGCATGAGCAGCCGAACAACCGTCCGTTCGCCATCGACGGTGCATTTGTCGATGAGCGCTACTTCACCACGCTGCGCCTGACGATCCTGGCCGGCCGCGGCATCATGCCGGAGGATCGCGACCAGCAGCGCCGAGTGGTGGTGATCACGAGCACGATGGCGCAGCGGTTTTGGCCAGGTCAGGCGGAGAATGCGTTAGGCCGCGAGTTTCGTATCAGAGAAGGGGGCGAGCCATACCAGGTGATTGGGGTCGTCGCCGACTACAAGGTGGACACGCCCGGCGAAGCAGCCAAGTCGTACATCCATCTGCCGCTGAGCCGTCGGGAAACGTTCGGCAACTACGTCGTGCGCACACGAGCGGCAGCGAGCAGCGTCATACCAGCACTGCAGCGCGAGCTGCGCGCGTTGGATCCGGATCTCGTGTTCCTCGATAGGGGGACAATGCGTGATCTGGCCGACGTGCGTCTCTTCCCGGTTCACGCCGGGGCATGGCTCATCGGTGCCTTCGGCGTGCTGGCGCTGCTGGTCGCGGCGGTCGGGCTCTACGGCGTCATCGCGTATTCTGTGAGCCGCCGCGTGAAGGAGATCGGCATCCGCAAGTCGTTAGGCGCTCGACCCGCACAGCTCGTTCGGATGGTGCTCGGCGAAGGTATGCTACTGGTGGCGGTGGGTGGTGTGATTGGTGCGGGGCTGGCAGCAGCTGCGGCGCGAGTGTTATCGAGCGCACTGTTCGTTGGGCCGTTCGACACGGTCAGCTTCGCGCTGGCGTTCTTCGTTCTGGCCTTGGTGGCGCTACTCGCGAACGCACTGCCCGCACGGCGCGCGGCACGCGTCGACCCGATGGTCGCCCTGCGCTCCAGTTGACCCTCGACTAGATCCTCCCATAAACTGTCTCCCTCTTCTCGGGAGTCACGTGCTCAATCGCAACGTCGCGATCCTGATTGCGCTGTCGCTAACGGTATCGCTGAGTGCCGTCGCGCAGCAGCGACCGAATTTCTCGGGCGAATGGACGCGCGTCGATCAAGCGGACCGTCCATCCGTAGCAGCGGTGGGGGATGCGGCGTTCCAGGTCGGCTCGGTGGGAACTGGTTGGGGCTCGCCCATCACGATACGCCAGGACTCCAGCCGCATCGTCATCGAATACACCTTCTTCTCGGCGTACGACCTACAGCCGCCCGTACGCTTCGTGTACGCGCTGGACGGATCGGAGTCGAAGAATTCCATCATGATCGGTCACGCCACGTCGCTGCAGCGCTCGCGCGTGGTGTGGCGCGACAGCA
>DATBKN010000533.1:0-7084 GCA_036555845.1 Gemmatimonadaceae bacterium
TTCGCGTGAACACGCGCGCGAATGGGCCGCCCATCGAATGAGCAACAAGCAGATACGGCGGGAGGACGCCCGCAAGCTGCAACGCCGCATGAAGCTCAGTGGCAACGCGCTGTGCGGTCTCGGGCTTCTCACACTTTACGGACTTACCCAGCCCTGGACGATCATACGACACGACACGTGCGAACTGAGCGAGGGCCGGCTGGACCTTATCCCATTGGCTCAGCGAGAAACCGCCGCCCGCCTCCAGCACCACGGTTATCGGTCCGGCACCGGCGATCGACAGGTGCATCGCGTGCCCATCGATCTCCACGTGACGCGACTCCCCCGGACTCTGGGCGGCAGCCAGCCTGGCCAGTAGGAGCAGCGCAATCAGTACCAAAACCGGGCGACATCTCGTCATTGAGCACTCCAACGCAGCGGCTTACCGGTCCGCCTAACGGTTCCACCCTGTTAACGGATTCGCACCATCGCCGAGTCGAGCTTTCGAATCAGCGTCTCGCGGTCGTAGCTGAACTTGTGCGCCTGGTTGAGCTGCACCAGCTCCTCGATTGCCTTGTTGATTGTCACCTCTGCCTGCCGCGCAGCAGGAACCACCATGTAGCGCATTTTCGGCGCCGGATCAAAGAGCGCATGCAGCGCCGCCTGTGCGACATCATCAGGTTCCGGGTAGTTGTCGTAGTTGCCCATCGCCGCCACCATGCGCTGCATCGGCGCCTCGTACGGTGTGCCCTTTGCGCGCGCCGCCGCGGCCTCGACCTGCGCCTGCGTGTTGCGTCCGATCTCCGAACGATAATTGCCAGGCTCGATCAGGCTGACCCTCACGCCTAACGCGTTCATCTCCGCCGCCAGCGCATCGGCGTACGCTTCGATCGCATGCTTGCTCATGCTGTAGGGACCGAGGAACGCCCCCGACAGGATGCCGGAGATCGAACTGACATTCACAATGCGACCTTTTGCCTCGATGATGAGCGGAGCAAAGGCTTTGGTGATCCGATATGGCCCGAAGACATTCACGTCGAACAGCGATCGCAATTCCTTTTCGTCGACGTAGATGAGCGGAGCGACGATCGCGATGCCCGCGTTGTTCACCACTCCATGCAGTCCGCGCCCGCCCTTGCGCACTGTTTCCACGGCTGCCGCGATGTCCGCGTCGACGTTCACGTCGAGCTTCACGCCCTGCACGTTTTGGATCTTTGACAGTGCCGCGATGTCTTCCGCTTTGCGGGCACCGGCGTAGACGAAATGCCCTTGCGACGCGAGAAGTTCGGTGATCTTGCGGCCGATGCCGCTGCTGGCGCCGGTGACCAGTACAGCGCGTTGCGCTGTTGATTGTTGCGCCGCGAGCGGAGCCGCAGCGAGTAGCAGGAGCGCGACGGCACGGCGAACCAGGTTCTTGAACATGTGCACCTCTCTAGTACTCGGTAACCGACTGGAAGCGGGCTCAGCGAATGTATGCAACATCCAATGAACATGTCATGCTCATTCAGCGGGAGGCAGGCGAGTGACTATGTTGCCAGCTCGTTGCTGGTACGGCGCGCATTACTACGAACGTGGTGTGAACACGGAGAGGCATGTTCGTCGACGCGCCTGACTCAACCTTCCAGGATCGCAGACTCGAGGATGTCATGAGCGAACACGATCATGCCGAAGGAGAGCATGTGCACGGCGAACACGATCATCACGGCCATCACGCACACAGCGGTCACGATTCGCATGGTTCGCACAGTTCGCATGGCGCTGTCATGCATGAACCGTCTGCTAACTGGCGCGACGCTTACGCCGTTGCGTATGAAGCCGCCGTTCCCGAGCCGGGCGGCGCCGTAATCCACGTCGATCTCGATGCTGTCGAGATGGGCTGGGAATTCTCGCCTGGGCGCGTCACCAGCGCGTGGGGATTCAATGCCCGGATCCCGGGTCCGACGATCGAAGCACGAGTGGGAGACGTTCTCGAGATCCGCCTAACGAATCGTCTGCCGGAGCCGACGGTGATCCACTGGCATGGCCTCCGATTGCCAGCAGCAATGGACGGCACAGAAATGGTTCAGCATCCCGTCGCACCAGGCGAGGAGTTCGTGTACCGCTTCAAGGTCCCGGACGCCGGCACGTTCTGGTACCACTCGCATTTCAATGAGACTGTCCAACTCGAACGTGGCCTCTATGGCGCGCTGATTGTGCGAGGGCCCAATGAACCACGTGTCGACGCCGAGCAAGTTCTCGTGCTTGACGACGTGCAGCTGGATCGGAAGGGACAGATCAAGCCACCAGGCTGGTGGCTCGAATCGCACAACGGCCGTGTCGGCAGCACGCGTTTGCTCAACGGGACGAAAGAGCCTGAGCTCTCGATCGGCGGCGGTCAGATTGAACGCTGGCGATTTGTCAACGCGGCGAGCGCTCGCTACATCCGTCTTTCGATTGGCGATCGCCCCTTCAACATCATCGGTACTGACGGCGGATTGATTCCTGCGCCGTACAGTACGAAGGAAGTTCTTCTCGCGCCGGCAGATCGCGTGGACGTCGCGGTTGGTCCCTTTGAGGAAGGCGAGACACTCGAAATCGAGTCTCTACGATACAATCGCGGCGCGTTCGAAATTCCCCGACGCGAGCGTTTTGCAGCTCTGCATGTTGGACCGACGACGGCATCACATGCGGTTATCCCTAACGAGTTGCGTCATATAGAGCCGCTCGTAACAGGACCTATTGCGGTGACGCGCCAAGTGCAGCTCGGCTTTAAACTCAGCAGTAAACACGGCGTGGACTTCACGATCAACAAGGAGCTGCACCACCGCGCCGAGCCGTGCGCCGTGGGTGAACTGCAGGTCTGGGATATCGTGAACAAATCGCCCGTGGATCATCCGTTTCATTTGCACGGGTTCTTTTTCCAGGTTCTGGATGTTAACGGAAAGCCGCCCGACTTCCTCTCCTGGGAGGACACGGTGAACATCCCTGCGCGCGGTCGCGTGCGGATCGCTTGGCTTCCGGACGACCGGCCTGGGGAATGGATGTATCACTGTCACATCCTCGAGCACCACGCCGGCGGAATGATGGCGCACTTTGACGTCGTGCGACGCCAGGTTGCGCACTAAGTCCTGACTCCGAGTCGGTGGCTAGCGAATCACACTCCCCTTCTCAAAATCATACAGCGTCAGTTTGCGCAGCCGATAATGCGCGTTCCAATAGCCGCGTAGCGCCTGCACGTAACCGAGCAACGCCTGGTCCTTGTCATTCTGCGCGACGATGAGGTTGTCGATCGCGATGCGGCCGATCATATAACGATTGTACGCCACCTCGAATCGCTTGCGCGCGACAGTATCGGCCTTGGCCGAGAGCAACAACTGCCGCCGCGATTGAGCCAGCAGCAGCGCCGCGAAATGCGCATCCTGGCTCACCTGCTCCCGCGCCACCTCTGAGGTGGCCGTCACACGATCATAGTCGGCGCGTGCCGCCTGGTTGTCCGCATGGTTCGCGCCCCAGCGAACGAGCGGCAGCGACACAAACAGCGTGAACTGCTGCGCATTCAACAAATCGCGGTAGGCGAGGTTGCGTTCGGGCGCTGTCGCGTTGTAGCCATAGCTCGCCGTGACACTCGCGTTAGGGCCGTTGTTGAGCCGCGTTTCCGAGATGCGACGGCGCGCCTGCACGTCCTGCAGCCGCAAGTCGAGGATCGTGGCACGGTTCCTCAGCGCCTGCTGCACGGCCACCAGAGTGTCAGCTTCGAACTGAGGCACATCGTCAGTGACGGCGACGTCCAGTGTGTCGTTAGGCCGCAAGTTCAGCGTGAGACGCAGCGCGGCCAGCGTCCGGTCGTGCTCCAGCTTCGCCGCATCCAGCGCGTTGCGCGATCTTAGCAGCTGCAGCTCGCTCTGACCCAGATCGTTCTCGCCGATCTTGCCCACTTCGAAACGCCCCTGATTCATGCGGAAGAGCGTGTCGTTGACGGCCGCGTTTGTTTCGGCGTTTCTGAGCGTCGTGCGCGCGGTGAAATAGTTGAAGAAGGCCTCGACCGCCGCCAGCGCGACATCCTCACGCGCTTCGAGATACTGCTGCTCAGCCGCGTCGCCGCGCAGCCCTTGCTCGCGACCATCCCACGCCTGCGAATTGGACCTCAAGATCGGCTGGTTCAGCTGGATACTGAACGGCGTTGAATTCCACACCTCGGTGGACCTCGTCCCACTCGCCTTGAGCTGCGTTAGGCGCGAGCTGACAGTAAGGAAACCGCCGGTGAGAGGAATCTGCTGGCCGAGCGTGAGGTTCAGATTCGAGTTCATTTCCCGCTGAGGCCGAAACAGCGTCGTGCCATCGTCAGGGTCGGTCACCGGGATGATGGATCGGTTGTACGACGGCACGTTTCCGGTCAGCGAAAACTGCGGAAGACGCCGCGCATTGAACGATCGTTCGCGCCCTCTGGCCGCGTCGCGCGTGTTGATGGCCGCTTTGGCAGCGAGCCCGTTGCGTTGTGCCAGGTCGATCGCCTGCTGCAGCGTCAGCGCGGGCCGCGCCTGCTGCGCACCTAACGGCGCCGCCAGGCATGCAGCGGCAAGAAATAGCGTTCCCGGTTTTGTTCGCATGCTGCTCACTCGTGTCTGAGGCACGTCACCACGTCCTGACGCGCCGCGCGCCAGGCTGGGACGATGCCGAATACGATGCCTACCGTGATCGAGACGCCGAATGCGACGGCAATCGACAGGTACGACACCAGCGTTCTGATGTTGGCGAACTGCTCGATTCCGCTGCTCAGCGCGCTGCCAAGAATGATCCCGGCCACGCCGCCTGCTACGCTGATCAGCACCGCTTCGCTCAGGAACTGAAACAGGATGTCTTTCTGCGTAGCGCCGGTTGCGCGCCTAACGCCTATCTCGCGCGTGCGCTCCAGCACAGACGCGAGCATGATGTTCATGATGCCGATGCCGCCCACGATCAGGGAGATCGACGCGATAGCGCCCAGCACGATGTTGAAGATCGTCTTCGTGCGTTGCTCCTGTTGCAGCAGCAGCTCGGGCACCGTGATTTCGAAATCGATCACCGTGTTGTGCCTGCGCTCGAGCATGCGTTGCAGCACGTTCGCCACGGCCGGTACCTTGGCCGATTCGCGCACGCGCACGATGATGCGATCGAGCTGGTTTGGGTTCAGGCGCTCGGCGCGTGTTTCTTCATCTTCTTTCGGCTGCTCGTTGCCAGGCATGTTCTGCTCCATCGACGCCGCCTTCTCGATGTCGCGTTGCGTCACCTTGCCTCTGTTCCGATAGCGCAGCAACATCGTGTGCAGTGGCAGGTACACGTCCATGTTCGGATCGCGGATGCCCAGCCGCTGCGACGTCTCGCCGCTCACGCGCCGGTCCTCGAGGACGCCAACGACTGTAAGCCAGCTGTCGCCGACCTTGATCGGCCGACCGATCGGATCCTCACTGGTGAAAAAGCGCGTGCGCACGCCGTAGCCGATGATCGCCACGGCGCGCCCTTCCGACACCTGCATCGGAGAGAACAACGATCCGCTCGTGAGCTTCAGGTTCGTTAGGCGGAAGTATGATGTGTCCACGCCGACGGCCTTACCCGTACGACGCCGGCCCTCACGAGTGATCATGGTATTGAGGACGATTTCGCCGCTCGCGCTCTCGATTTCAGGAAGCACACTTGCGATCGCCTCGGCATCCCGATGCGTCAATCCAGGCGAAAACTTCTTCGGCTTCTTGGCCGCGTCTGTTTCCTTGGCTTCTTCTTCCTTCTGCTCCTCGAGCGGCGTTATGACGACGTTGTTCGTGCCAAGGAGCTGCATCTGCGCCAGGATTTCCTGCTCGGCCCCTTTGCCGATGGCGAGCATCGCGATCACCGACGCGACGCCAAAGAGGATGCCGAGTGACGTTAGGCCGGCGCGCAGCTTGTTATGCACGACCGCCTCGGTGGCGGTGCGCATGCTGAAGATGACGTGCGCAATGATCTTCGCCCGCAACCCGGCGAGCGCTTCGCGGTCGAACCGCACCGCGTTAGCTCCGCTTCGTGGCGGAAGCAGCCGGGGGCGGCCCCTTGGCCGCTGACCCTTGGCCCTTGGCCTTCCCGTCCTTCGGCGCCACCGGCTTCGTCAGCGTCGTGTCTCCGGCTGGCGGCGACTTCGGATTTTCGCGCGACCCCTCCAGCCGCGCGACATCGAGATCGTCCCTGTTAGGCGGAGGCAGCAACAGGATCTCGTCGCCCTCCTGCAGGCCCTGCGCAACGACGACCTCGTCGTCGTTCATGATGCCCGTGGCGATTTCCTGCTTCACGATGCGACCGCCGGCCTTCTTGAAGACGTAAGGCATTCCCTCGGCATCGCTATTCACGGCTTCGATCGGTATGAACAGGACGTCCTTCACCGCCGCCGTCTCGATCTGATTGCCTGTCGTCATGCCTGGACGCAGCGTCGTGTCCGGCTTTTCGAGCGTCACCTTCACTTCAAACACCTTTGCATCCGCGTTAGGGCGCTGTTCGCCGACGTTGGCGACGGCCGTCACTTTGCCGCTGAGCTTCTTCGACGGATCGGCGTCGAGCGTGATGACGACCTGCTGACCCTTCTCGACTTTGCGTACGTCGATCTCGTTCACGTACGTGACGGACTCCATCCCTGACAGATCAGGCAGCGTCGCCACCGTCGGATCCCAAGCGCCGATCTGCGCGCCTGACGTCCGCTTCTTGCCGTTCCATTCCTTCACGTAAATGACCATTCCAGGCGCTGGCGCACGCACCGTGAAGTTCTGAATGACCTCTTGAATGACCGTCAGCAGATTGCGCTGGCGCTGCATGTCGGCGCCCACCTCGCGCATCTTCGCCTGCGCCTGTTCGGTCTTTGTCTTGTAGTCCAACTTGGCCTGGGCGAGCGCGCGTTCCGCCTTTTCCAGGTCGATCTCGGCCTGACGCTTGACGCTGGGCGCCTCGAACTTGGCCTGCTCCTTCGCAATGCGCTTTTCCTCGAGCGACAGCTCCATCGTCTTCATCTCCTCTCGCGCCTTCGAGAGGTTGAGCGCAGAGTCCAGCTGCGCCTGTTCGAATACGGCCGTGGCTTTTTGAAACGCGAGCGTGACATCGGCCATCTTGGTCGCAGCTGGGGTCTTGTCGA
>DATBKN010000534.1:0-3148 GCA_036555845.1 Gemmatimonadaceae bacterium
GGGCGGCGTCATCATGGACGCCGCCCCGTTTTGCATATACGGGTTGTTACTCACTAGATGATTGGGCGGGGACGCGGCGGGTGCCGCCGATCGCGGCGATCCTCACGCCGATCGCGGATGTCCTCAGCGCGGTCCCGACGATCTTCGCGTCCGTCGCGCACATCTTCACGTCGATCGCGCCGATCTTCACGCCGATCGCGCACATCTTCGAGACGATCACGCAGGCCGCCGTCGTGTTTCGCATCGCGGATATCCTCGCGGCGATCGCGCCGATCTTCGCGGCGGTCGAACACGTCTTCGCGGCGGTCGCGGCGATCTTCGCGCCGATCACGCACATCTTCGCGCCGATCGCGGACATCTTCGATGCGATCGCGTACGCGGCGCCGGGTTGGCTGACCATTGGCGGGAGAGGCGACTGCTACTACGAGTATCGCCGCGCCAATGGAAAGGAACAGTTTGGTTGACATGGTTCACTCCGTTCTTTTCGCTGTGAGGGCGCCTGGTGACTGGGCGCGTTCATGAGGATCTGACGCCTGCCGCCCTTCCCCGTTAAGGCCGTTTGAGTGCCTATTTCGAAATGGGCAAAACTTGCCGCCCCGAGTGTTCGGCGTTGTTGACGAGCAAATGAGCAGCGCAGTGCGCAAAACAAGCCTAACAAGTACTCCCGTCGTTACCGAGGTGAGAAACGAGACATGACAGCACGAAAATCGGCGCGCAAGTCCGTGAAGAAGCGCGCGCGCAAACGCGGCAAGAAATCCATGCGCGAAACTGTGAGAAAGCGTGTCGACAAAACCGCACGCACGGCGAAACGCACGGTGGCCAAAGCGACTAAACGCTTACAGGCCGCGGGCAGGAAGGCAGCCGACGTCGGAGAGGCGGCGGTTCGCAGAGCGACGGGCAAAGGATGGCACGACTGGTTCGAGCAGCTCGACCGTGCCGGCGCGAAAGCAATGGACCATCGCGCCATCGTGGCTGTGCTGAGCAAGGTGCGCGGACTGCCGGGTTGGTGGCAACAAATGATCACGGTGGCGTACGAACGCGCGCGAGGTTTACGCCGCAGACACCAAACCGAGACTGGCTTCGTCGCGAACGTGTCGAGGACAATAAAGGCGCCGCTCCCGGACCTGTACGACGCCTGGGCCGATCAAATGAAGTTGCAAGCCTGGTTAGGCGGTCCGCTACCGGAAGTTCGTAAGGCGAATCCGCAACGGTCGCTGCGCCTCACATGGCACGACGGATCGTGGGTGAGCGTCGGCTTCTATGCCAAGGGCGATGGAAAGTCGCAGGTTGCTGTGGGCCACGAGCGACTGCCTAACGCGCAGTCTGTGGTGCAGTACAAGAAATTCTGGAAGGACGGACTTGCGCGGCTGGAGGCCGCGCTCGACCAACAGTAACTGCGAGGGTGTCATGCGACGTTTTGCCCTGCTCGTGACGTTCACGGCCGTTTCCTGCGGACTTCCTTCGTTGGCCGGCGCCCAGTCAGCGGACAACGAAATACTGACGCCGATTCGCCGCCTGTTCGACGGGATGCGAAAGGCCGACAGCGCGATGGCGCGGTCTGCCTTTCACCCCGATGTGTCCTTCATGTCAACCGGCGTGCGAGACGGCCAAACCGTCGTGCGCAAGGAGTCGCTCGACGAATTTCTAAGATTCGTTGGAACACCCCGTGCCGAGATGATCGACGAGCGTGTCTGGAATGAGAAGGTACTCGTCGACGGCCCGCTCGCCTCCGTGTGGATGGACTATGCGCTGTTCATTGGACCGCGCTTCAGTCACTGCGGCGTCGACGCGTTTCAGCTCGCGAAAATGGCGGACGGCTGGAAGATCATCGCGATAGCCGACACCAGACGCACAGAGGGATGTAAGCAAGGACCGAATTAAAGCTGACAGCTATCAGCTGGCAGCCGTAAGCTGTCAGCTTTAGTTGATCTCGTTAGGGTTTGTCCAGCAGCTGTTGCGCGGCGAGCATGTGCGCCTCGAATGCCGGCGCGACTTTGACGACGAAAGCCTTGAGCTCGGCGTTCTGAATCGCCGGCAGGAACGTATTCGTCACGGCATCGATCACGGCCTTGTGATACGCTACCTCGTACTCGAGAAAAGCCTTGTCGAACTCGGCCCCGCTCAGGCCGTTCAGCTTTTTCAGGGTCGCTTCGTAGTTCTTGAGCAGCGGGAAGTCTTTCGCTATCGGAGTCGGCGTCACAGCGAGCTTGGCGGCGAGCTCGCGGCCCTGTTTGCGCACGGCCTCGTGATCACGAGCGAGCATGGCGCCTAACTCTCTGACTTCGGCGCGGGACGCCTTCCTGGCGGCGAGTGAACCGGTGGAAATGTCCCATGTGTTGGCCGCGTCGAAGATGCCGACGATGGCTGCGTCGTCGATTACGGGCTTGGCGGCCTGTGCCTGCAGCATGAAGGGAACCACGACTGCAGCCAGCCTAACGGCGAGCGATGTGAACATCGAACTACCTCCTGAAGTCGGTTGCTGCGGGTCTGCACCCGCGACGTGCTGGCCAACTTCACACGCCTACGCCAATAAGTCAAGTAATTACTGGACATATTGGACGTGTGTTAGATTGGGGCTCATGTCTGCGCCGGCCTCTTCGATCCCCGCGCTCCCCGCAGCGCGCGTCTCCGTCCTTGATTGCGTCCGGCGCGGACAGCCGACGGTGAACGCTCTCGCGGAGGTGCTCGGCATCACGGACAATGCCGTGCGATTGCAGCTATCTGCTCTCGAGCGCGATGGACTGCTTCGCCGGCGTGGTGTTCGCCGCTCTGGAAAGGCGGGCCAGCCCGCCGCCGAGTATGAGCTGACAGAGCTTGGTGAGAGTGCCCTGTCACGTGCCTATCAGCCCGTCCTCACGCGGCTCGTCGCAGCCCTAGGCGAACGCTTTGACGCCCGCACCCTCCGCTCGCTCTTTGCCGACGCTGGCAGGCGCCTGTCCCGCGACACCAACCCGGCACCGTCTGGCTCCTTGGCTAACCGCGCCCAGGCGTGCGCCGCTCTCATCGAGTCACTAGGCGGAAGCGCAACCATTGAGGGAACGCGCACGCGTCAGGTCGTCATCGGCGCAGCCTGCCCGCTGGCTGCGGCAGTCCGTGCAGAACCAATGTCGTGCGCGATCGTAGAATCGCTGCTCGCCGAGCACGCCGG
>DATBKN010000535.1:0-4040 GCA_036555845.1 Gemmatimonadaceae bacterium
GCGCCACTGGCGACACTGGCGTCGTTCGAGCCCGTTGAAACGCGCGCGGAGCTGTTGCGCGAGAATCAGCAGCAGATGATCGCCCTCACCGCCGACGTCACGGAACGCGCGTTAGGCGACATCATGACTGACGTGCGCACGGTGCTCGCCGAGAATCCGCCGCCGGCCGGCGTCAGGACAGAGCTTGGTGGCCTCTATGCACCACAACAGGAAGCCTTCCGCTCGCTGCTCTTTGTGTTGGCGCTTGCCGCCGCCAGCGTCGTCGCCGTCATGGTGATTCAGTTCCAATCGTTCGTCGAACCGTTGGTCGTGCTGCTGATGGCTCCGCTGTCGTTCGTGGGCGCCATCGCGTTGCTTTTGCTCACTGGTACGCCGCTCAATGTGTCGTCCTTCATGGGGCTGATCCTGTTAGTCGGCCTCATCGTGAAGAACGGGATCATCCTGCTGGACTTCACGCGCCGCCGCATGCTGGCCGATGGCGTTGCGCTGGAAACGGCGATCATCGAAGCCGCGCGCGTTAGGCTGCGGCCCATTCTCATGACGACTTTGTGTACGCTCTTTGGTCTTTTGCCGCTTGCGTTGGGATTGGGCGCCGGGAGCGAGCTACAGCGGCCGCTCGCGCTGGCGGTGATCGGCGGTTTGGCTCTTTCCACGCCAATCACGCTGTACATGGTGCCGACGCTGCTCGTGGCGATTCGCGGCAGAGACTATCGCCTGCGCTCCGGCCCACAAACGGCGACGGCGTCCTGATACAGGTGCGTGCATCATCGTCAACGTCGCGCTTGAAGCGGGTTGGGACATGGATCACCATTGGCGACGAACTTGAAGATGCGTCCTGCAGGAAACCTTGCGACCTCCTCGAACGAGCCAGCTCCCGAGTTGATCATCACTTCGAGCCGGCGTGGTTCTACAGGCAGCGTGTACGGATTCGGCAGCGAGTCAGTGATCACTACGTAGTCGGGTCGCGTGCAGCGAAGCGCGGCCCCGAGTGCGTCCGCTTGTCCGGTAAGGAGTAGCGGGACAGTTCGTAGATCTGTTCGCAAGTGCACTGCCGCATACTCTCCCGCCATGACAACCGCATCGGCCTTGGCATGTCGCGCGAGCCAATCCGACGCGCGTGCGGTCCCGACAAGCCGAATGCTGTCCGGAGTTGCATGCCTTCGGGCCAACACAATGCGGCCGATCTGATACGAATTGGCCAAGGCGAAACCGGCAAGCCAAGCGCCACCCAGAATTCGCCCCAGCCTGGGAGCGGTCACTCTCTCGAGCGTGAATCGAAACAGCGGCCAGCTCGCGAGGAGAATTGGCCACGCGGCGAGTGCGATCAGCTCCTGTCGAGAGACGGTTGAGGACCACGGGCGCACGACGAGGACCGCCAGTAGCGCCGCGGTGCCTAACAAGAGCGGGACGCCTCGGCGACGGAACGTAGCGGCCGAGGCGACGAAGTCGAAAACCGACCGTGCACCTTCAAAGGCAAAGGAGACAAGTAACGGCGCAATCGGAACCAGGAAGCGCTGCGCTTCGTCATAGGGCCAGATCGCGATGATGCCTAGGAACAGCAAGGCATACCAGGCGGCGAGGGGTTGTTCGCGCCTCAACCCGCGCCACCATCCGACGACGATGACGACGCCGACGAGGAGGATGAACGGCGACAGCCAGAGGGGTTTTATCCATGAGATTCCAGTGGCCATCTCGGCGACGTGCGCGCCCTGCCGCAGGATCCCTGCTGGCAGGCGCAGCATGAGCTCGGGGACCGAGATGGTTCCGGAGTCCGGCACCTGCGCGTTTCTCAGCGTTAGGTGCGCCATGTACGACGGCGCAAAGCCTCCGCCAAATGCGCCGCTCGTTTTGGCAGCCACGACGCGACTCCACACCACGATGAAGCCAAACGACACGGCGGCGATTGCGCACGCGGCGAACCGCCAATCTGACTCGCGAACAGCACCGGCACGACGACGGACACTATCGTGGAGCGTCGCCATAACGAGCGCAGCAGGAAGCGCAATTCCAACCGTGCGCAGCGCTGGCACGGCCACCGCGCACAGGGCGACCGCGGCGATCGTGATAGGCTTGAGCGCGCGTCCTGTCGGATCAACGGCCCGCTCGGCCCACCACAAAATCGCGAGCGATGCCACGAGGTAAGGCACCTCGGCGTACACGCGCCCCGTCGCCGCGCTAAAGAAGCCAGGGATCAGACCGACAAGCAGTGCCGTGAGCCATGGGTACGGTCGGCGTGCCGCCCGCGCCCATACCCATGTCAGATACAGGGCAAGAACGCCCAAGACCACAACGACATTTTGAAAAACGCGGACGTCGCTTACGGGAGTGAGCGCAGCCACGGGTGCCAGCAGGACGGGAAGACCTGGTGGCACCTGGTCGTTGAAAGTGCCGTTGAAAACAAAGCCTTCTCCTCGCGACAACGCGCGCGCGAGACCCAGATACAGGCTCATGTCGTGATCAAACGTGAACAACGACTGAGCAGTGGCGAGATAGAAGGCGCCTAACAGCGCAATGACAGCGGCTTTCGCCCAGACCATCCCCTTGGGCGCGCGAGTTGTCAGTGTTTTACCCCAGTTGTCAACAACACGAACGGACGGATCATCGACCACCATCCGACGATGGGGCGCATCTTCGACTTTCTGCCTGACGCGAGGTGCGAGTAGTCGATCGTGACCGGTACCTCAACCACACGGGCCTTCTGGCAGGCGAAGTAGTGGATGTACAACTCGAGCTCGTATCGATCCAGCCAGGACTGATCGAGGTTTATTGCCGGATCGTCGAAGATCGAGAGCCGATACGCCCGGTACCCGCAGGTGATATCGGAGAATCGCCGCCGCAGTATTGCACTCGCGAAGATACTAAAGAGAGGAATGGCGGCGCCGCGGAACGTCGACAGTCCGGGACTTTGTCCGCCGCTGAGAAAACGACTCCCCTGCACGTAATCAGCGCGCCCCTCAATGATTGGACCGATGACGACCGGAAGCTCGTCGGCGTGCATTTTTCCGTTGGACGACATGATTACGACATAGTCGAAGCGCTGTTCACCCCGCGCGAAATCGATCCCTGTCCGGATGGTCGCGCCGACGCCGCGATTCTCGTTATGACGAATCACTCGATAGCCCAAGGACTCCGCGATGCGCGGAGATTCGTCGCGCGATCCGTCGTCCACGACGATGACATCGAGCCCCGGATTCGCCGATGCAAGACTCCGCAGGAACCGAGCAATCTCCAGTTCCTGTTCGTAGTTGACGACGACGATCAGTCCCTTCATCAAACGGTCTGTTTTGCGGCGACCCGTGGACTCGGATCGCCCGGTCCCTGCCAGCCCCGCTGGCGGAGTAGCCAGTCATAGGTGGCGCGCAGGCCGGTCTCGAGCGTCATCTCCGGCGTCCAGCGCAGCTCGCGCCGCGCTTTCTCGATGCTGAGCACGCGGCGTCGGATGTTGTCTATGTCGCGTCGATCGACGTGCACCGGACGCACGTCCTGCCCCGTGATCCGGATAATCGTTTGCGCAAGCTGATTGACCGAGACCTCGCGTCCCGTTCCAACATTGTAGACCTGACCATCAGCGCGCACAGAAACCAGCGCGAGCAGCGTGCATTCGACAGCATCGCTGACGTACGTATAGTCGCGCGTCTGGTCGCCATCTCCGTGAATTACCGGAGGATCACCAGCCATCGCCGACGCAAAAAACTTGGACACCACGCCGCAGTAAGGATTTTCGGGACGCTGACCCGGACCGTACACGTTCGAGTAACGGACGGACGCCACGGGGAGGTCGTAGCTCTCGAAGAAGGCTTTGCAGTAGTTCTCGCCGCCGTACTTCGAGACGGCATACGGACTCAGCATGTTCGTAACTTCGTCCTCGTTGATCGGCAGATAGCGCGGATTTCCATAGACAGATGCCGACGACGTGTAGACGACGCGGCGCACGTTACTTTCCCGCGCGGCGAGAAGGACGTTTAATGTGCCTCCAATGTTCGTCTCGAAGTCTTCGCGCGGGTTCTTCGTCGAGACGACGATGTTCCGCGCGGCCATGT
>DATBKN010000536.1:0-5418 GCA_036555845.1 Gemmatimonadaceae bacterium
CTATTTCTGGCTCCGGCCTGACCTGACACCGGCACAGCGCGCTCAATTCGGCGCCGGCATCCGCTCGATAGGAACCATCCCGAGCGTCGAGCAGTGTTACATCGGCATCCCGGCAGCGACCGACCGGCCTGTGATCGAGCGCAGCTACTCCCAGGCGCTCGTCGTCGTCTTCGCGGACGAGGCCGCGCACGATGCTTACCAGGTACATCCGCTTCACGACCGATTTCGCGCCGAGTGCTCGCCGTTCTGGACGCGAGTGCAAATCTTCGACTCGGTCGGCGAGGGTTCGGATCAGTGACACCGCGCGCGACTAGCGAATCGAATCCGCGTTAGGCTCGATCAATGCGCGCCCCGATGCTAGCCGCTGCTGCGCTCCTCGCCACAAGCGCCTGCAACGACTCACAACCAGGCACGCCTGCGCGCCTTGTCGCCGGCAACTCAGACACCGTAGTCGTGAACAATCAACGGCCAGTGCAGATCCCCGTCCGCGTGCTCGATGCCCGCGGCCACATCCTGCCGGATACTGGTGTGCGCTTCGAGTGGACGTCGGGTACGTCGATCCCGATATCTGTGAACGGCACTGTCACCTGCACGCAGTCCGGCGACGCCAGCGTGCGCGTGTCGCTGGGAACACTGACCACGAACATGCTGCTTCGCTGCCGCCCCGTACGCAGTTTGCACATCTCCGGCCCGGTACAGTTGCGGTTAGGCGACGCACCGCAGGAACTCCAGATCGAGGCGCTCGGCCTGGACGGCAGACCAGTAGACCTGCTCGCCGGGACAGCGGACATCATCGATAGCAGCGTTGCCGCTTTCGATGGCCTGCGCGTTCGCCCCCGCTCCCCCGGAGCAGCGCTGGCAGGAGTGACGGTGGGCGAGCAGTCCGCCGGCGTTGGCGTGCACGTGTTTGAAAAGGTGACCTCGCTCGACAACCTGCGTCCGGAGCAGACATACATTGCCCTGTCGGTACGAATGCAGAGCGCGGAGTTGCGCCATTGGCACCTCCCCGCTGGCGTCTGGATGATGACGATGTTGCCCTATGAGGACGAGAACCGCGGACTCCGGTTGCGCATTGAAGGAGCGAACTGCACTCCCGCTACGCTCACGAAGCGGCGCTATGTCTGCCTCGTAAAGTCCGACGCGTCCGTAATCGTATACCACCCGTCGCGGGAGAGCTCGGCAGCGGAACTGAGCGGCGAGCTTCTAGTCCGGCGTATTGAGGATCGTTGAAAAAACTTCTCGTTACGGTCCTCGCGACAGTCGGTGGCTCAATCGGTTGGTGGGCTGGAAGCGGCGTCGGCATCATGACGGCCTTCTTCTTGAGCGTCATCGGTACCGGCGCAGGCATCTATGCCGGCATCAAGATCAATCAGCATTATCTCCCTTAGTCTCAGAGAACGCTGACTATTTCGCGAGCGCGTACACCTCGCTCCCTGCCAACAGCAGCGCGCCCACACCGTACACCTCCGTCGTACTCGCCGTTGTCGCACCCGGCTGATCCCCAATGCGCTGCACCCAGCCTAACATACCGTCGGGCTGCACGGCCTTCACGATCGCACCCCAGCCACGCCTAACGGCAGGTTCGTAGCGCGCGCGATCGAGCAAGCCGTCATTGATCCCCCACGCGAGACCGTAGACGAAGAAGCCGGTCCCGCTCGTCTCCGGGTTCGGACGACTGTCCGCATCGAGCAGACTCGATCGCCAGTAACCGTCCCCACCCTGCACAGCAACGATCTTCTCCGCCATCTCGCGGAAAAGCGCGACATACCGCGTGCGATCCGAATAATCCGGCGGCATCTCCTTCAGCATGCGCGCGATCCCGGCAAACACCCAGCCGTTTCCCCGGCTCCAGAACACCTTCTTCCCGTTAGGCTCGCGTCGATCGAAGAAGCGGCTGTCGCGGAAGTACAGGTGCTCGCTCTTATCATAGAGGTAGTCAGTCGTCTTCCACCACAGACGATCGGCCAGGTCGAGATACTTTCGATCACCAGTCGCCGTCGACACAGCGGCGAGCGCGGGCGGCGACATGAAGAGCGCGTCACACCAGGCCCACTCGCGCGCCTCGATCCCGTTCCCCCACGTCAGCGGCTCGCTGAACGGCAGCGTAACGAGAAAATCGAAAAGCGCCAGCGACGGTTCCAGGATCTTCTTGTCCTTCTCACGCTGGTAGATCTTCGCATACGTCGCGATCACAGCGTGATCGTCGGCGAGACCAGGTTTCAGGCCCGGCCGCCACTGATTTCGCTCCCCCATCACCTTCATCGCGTCATAGTACTTGGGCGACGCGGCCAGCTCGGCGAACGCCATCATGCCCGCATAGAAGGCCGCGACAGTCCAGTCGTGAGGCGCGTGCTCGGATGGATGCGCAAGCTGCCAATCAGCCGCCGCCGTCATCACGCGAAGTACAGCCGCTCGCGTTAGGTCCGTCGAAAACCCCTGCGGCTGCGCCACTGTGAGACGCGGCGCGCCTGCCAACGCTGGCATCAGCGCACTCAACACGAACAGCCGCTGTCTCACGTGCGTACTCCTCGCGTTAGTCGACAGTGGATCTTGCCGCGCGCTGGTTGTGAGAGCCAGTCCATTATGGAAACGATGAGCCAACCGGAGTTCTGATGCGGGTGCTGCTATCGACAATAGGATCGCGCGGCGATGTCCAGCCGTTGGTTGCGCTGGCGTTGCAGCTGAGGGCTCTCGGCCAGGATGTTCATTTGTGCGTGCCGCCCGACTTCCGAGAGTGGATCGAGGGACTCGGCATCCCCGTCACGCCAATCGGTCCCGAGCTGCGCAGGTTTACTGCCGCGTCACCACCGGCCGCGTCGACTCCGCTCACGCCCGAGCGACGGCGAGAGCTCGCCGAAGCCTCCGTCGCCGCCCAATTCGACACGATCGCGGCAGCAGCCACAGGCTGCGACGTCATTGTAGGAGCAACAGCTCTGCAGATCGCCGCTCGCTCAGTAGCAGAGGTGATTGGAGTTCCCTACGTCTTCGTCGCCTACTGCCCCACAGTTCTTCCGTCGCCACTTCATGCGCCGCCTCCACTGCCGCCGATCCCGGGAGTGACGCCGCCGCCCGCAACCGCTACAAACCGCGAGCTCTGGGCGCGGGAGGCCGAGCGCTTCAACAACTTGTTCGGGCCCGCGCTCAACTCCCATCGCGCGTCACTCGGTCTCGCCGCAGTAAGTAATGTGCTCAGCCACATCCTCACGGATACGCCATGGCTGGCAGCGGACCTAACGTTGGCGCCCTGGCCTGATCCTGCAGACGAAAGCGCCGTACAAACAGGCGCCTGGATCCTGCCTAACGAAAACCCTCTCCCCGCCGAGCTGGAGACATTCCTCGAGGCCGGCGAAGCACCTGTCTATTTCGGTTTCGGCAGTATGCGTGCGTCTGCGAACCTCCCTCACGTGATGGTCCAGAGTGCACGCGCGCTCGGGCGCCGCGCGATCGTGTCGCGTGGCTGGGCAGACCTGGCGCTCGTGGACGACGAATCCGACTGCCTCGCCGTCGACGACGTGAATCACCATGCGCTGTTCAAACGCGTCGCAGCCGTCGTCCACCACGGCGGCGCCGGAACAACCACCGCAGCCGCGTTAGATGGCAGACCTCAAGTGGTCGTCCCTCAGATGTACGACCAGCACTACTGGGCACAACGAGTCCAGCAACTCGGCATCGGAACCGCGCACGCTCCCGGCCTTCCGACAACCGACTCGCTAACGAGTGCCCTCGAGCACGCCCTCCAACCTGAAGTGGCAGCCCACGCCGAATCCATCGGCGCCGCAGTTCGTAGCGATGGGGCGCGGACCGCCGCACGGCGCCTGATGGCCACCGACCAACGCGGCTCATTCTGAACTGGCTGCAATGCGATTAGACATCGCGCGAGCACGGTGGCGCAAACGCGTGCCCGCCTCATCTTTGGACTTCGAACGGACCTACAATCCCCCGACCGCTCGCTAGACTGACATCATGCCCGTTGTAGCAGGTCCAGACCCAGGCCGATCATCGGCGAGTTCCTCCCGCCGCTGGGCCAAGGTCTTGTCGGCGCTGGTGTTACTGGCAGGCTTGGCCCCCGCGATCGCCGAAGCTCAGGAATGGCACGAGCTGTACGCCGAGGGCAAACAAGCGCTTCGTAATGGCCAAGTGGAGCGCGCCGCTCAGCGCTTCAGAGCCGCGATCCAGAAACGACCGCAGCCCGGCGTGTCAGTACCCACATATGGCACAAACTTCGAACCGCAGTACTTCCCGTACCTGCGGCTCGCCGAAGCGTATCTCCGACTGGAAGACTACGACAACGCGCTCAAGACCCTCGAGACGTCGGCGCGACTCGGAGTGGAGCCAGCCGCCGAACGAACCGCACTCGAAACCCGAGCGCGAGCGGCGTTGGATGCGAAGCGCGTCGCTCCTCAGCCAGTCCGGTTGCCGCCGGCTACGCGGCCTCCTGATCCGGTCATCTCACAGCCAAAATCGACGCTTCCAACAACCACTCCCAAACGTGATTCATTCGTTTCTCCCCCGGAAACCGCGCGCGCCGCACCGCCCACGGCCGCGATGCGGACGCCCGAGCCGAACCGCGCCCCCCCGCGGGCGCCGGAATTGGACCTGACAACGCAGCCGCCAGGCGCTCGCGTCTTCATCGACGACGAGCCCATCGGCCGCAGTGATCCGCAGACAGGCCGGCTGCGCCTAACAACTCTTCGCCCGGGTAGGCACCGGCTGCGACTTTCGGCCGACGGTTACGACGACCTCGTTAGGGACATCGTCCTCGCCAACGATCCAGTTGCCTTCCACGGCGTGTTGTCGACGACTCAGCCAACGACACCTGATAGCGAGTTGCAGAACCCGCTGACACAACCCAACTCGCCTCGACTCCGCTGGTGGTGGTTGGTGTTGGTCCCTGCTGTTCTCGTTCCCACTCTATGGTTTTCGCGCGCGAGACTGCAGAAGCGACCGCATGCGCTGGTGGAAATCGCAAAACCGGCGACCCCAACGCCAACGCCTGTAAGAACGGAGAGCAGTTCGCTGGAGAATTTTCCAGTCGAGTTCGGCGATTACAGGTTGATCCGGCGCATCGGCAAAGGTGGCATGGCCACCGTCTACGAAGCCGAGCGACGTGGAAGCGGCGAGAAGCTCGCGCTCAAGCGGCCGCTGTCCGGCTTTCTCGACGACCGGAGATTTCTCGAGCGCTTCGCTCATGAAGCAGAGCTCGGGCGAGCGCTGCACCATCCGAACATCGTGCGCATTGTCGACCGTGGTCAGGTCGAGTCGACGCCGTATTTCGCGATGGAGCTGATCGACGGCGAGACGCTGCGCGACAGACTCGATCGCGAGGGACGTCTCGATCCGGCGCTCGCCGCCAGCGTGACGGCTCGTGTGGCCGAAGCGCTCGACTACGCACACCACAAGGGCGTGATCCACAGAGAC
>DATBKN010000537.1:0-3235 GCA_036555845.1 Gemmatimonadaceae bacterium
TCCAACCGCTTTCGCGCTCGTCGACCGTCGGATCGCCGCCGCCAGGTCGTCGTACGTCAGTCCTTGCTGGTCCAGTCGTGACGGGTCCGCGGCAACTTCGACCTCGCGTACGTCGCTTCCCTCGACGTCGACGCGACCGACTCCGGGGACGCGCGAGATGACGGGCTTGATCTGATAGCGCGCGATGTCGAAGAGCGTCGCCGGGTCGCCCCCTTCCAGATTGTACGAGACGATAGGAAAGAGCGACGGCGTTAGGCGCTCCGCGATGATGTCCAGGCCGGCCGGCAGGTCGCCGCGCGCTTCGTTCACGCGCTCCTGCACGAGCTGCAGCGCATAGCGCATGTCCGTGCCGGACGCGAACGTCATGTTGATCTCGGACGCGCCACGGATCGAACGCGAGCGCACCTTGATCACCCCCGGAACGATGCTCACCGCCTCTTCCAGCGGCCGCGTGATGCTGAAGACGACCTGGCGCGCGCCTAACGAGGAACCTTGTGCCACGATCGTGATGCGCGGGAACGTGAGCTCTGGATAGATCGCCGAGGGCAGGCGGAACGCCGTCCAGATGCCGGCCACGCTCAAGAGACCAACGGCCAGGTAGATGAAGCGCCGCTGGTTAGCCAGGACGTCGAACAGCTTGGGGCGACCGGTCACGAGTGGCTGGGAAGCACCGTGGCGCTGTCGGCTACGCCGTAAGCTCCATAGGTGACGACGCGTTCACCGGCTGTCAGTCCGCTCAGAATGCGCGCCAGGCCGTGCGCGCGCGCCCCCACGACGACGTCCCGCGCGTGCGCGACGTTCGCTGAGTCGACGACGAAGACCTTGAATCCGTCGCCCTCGGGTACGAGTGATTCGTTAGGTACGGCGATCGCGTCGCGCTGTGTGGCGACAGTCATCTCGCCCGATACCGTCTCACCGATCCGCAGCGAGCGTCGCAGATTTCCTGGCCGCACTCGCACGCCCACGCTGCGCGTGACCGAGTCCACGACGCCACCGATGTCTGCGATGCGTCCGGGACCGAGCGTGTCTCCGCTCGTCCCTTCACCTGCGCGCAGCAGCACGGTAGCTCCAACGTGAAGTCTGCCGGCGACGGCGGGCGTTGTTTCCAGCACGACGTCGATCGCCGCGGGGTCGGCGATTTCCACGAGCACCTGATTCACGTCGACAGACGCACCGAGCACGGCATCCATTTTCGTTACCACGCCGTCGATCGGGGCGCGCAGGGAGGCGAGATCACGCGAGCGCTGCGCCGTTACAAGGCTGCCGCGCGCCAGCGCCAACTCAGCCGCCGCTTGATCCAGATCCTTGCGCGGCGCGACACCGGCCGTGACAAGACGCTCCGCGCGGTTGTACGTGGCCTGAGCTGCTTCGAGCGCTGCTTGCGCACTGCGAACGCTCGCATCGAAGACTGTTTGCTCCAGCTGCACCAGAAGCATTCCGCGGCGCACGCGCTGGCCGGCCGCGATATTCACGCGCGTCACGCGTGTCGGAGCCGGAGCGCTCAGCGCCGCGACGTGCCCTGCGCGCGCCTGTACGTCACCGATCGCGTCGATCGTCTCCGCGAATAGCTGCGGCTGCACGACGATCGTGCCTACAGTCACTGTCGGCCGCACTTGCTCCGCCTCATCGCCACCGCCCCCGCAGGCACAGGCCAGCGCGAGTGCCAGCGCTGGGCCCAGCCGACGTCTCGTGCCACGCGCCTGTCGCATCAGGGATTTGCGGAAGAGGTGAGTGTGTACAGCCTAACGGCTGACGTCGCGATCCAGGCCGCCGCGACGTCATCGATGTACTGCCCAATCACTTCTCGCGCTGTCCGCTGTGCTTCGAGCACATTCGCCAACGGAGCGGCTCCTTCTTGATACGCGCGGATGGACATGACAACCACGCGATTGGCGCTTTCGAGCAGCGTGCGATCGCGCGCCAGCTTGCCGAACGACGTCTCGCGCTCTCGCAGCGCTCGTGTGATCAACGCGCGACTCTCGATCCGCGCCACCTCGACCTCTGCACGCGCACGATCGCGCTCGGCGTCAGCCGCGAGAATCGGACCACGATTGCGGTTGAGGAAGGGGAGCGGCAGGGAGAGACCAAATGTCGGCAGCAAGGCGTGGTCGCCACCGGGTTCACCGAACTCGAAGCCTCCTTCGATGCTCGGGAGCGTCCAGACGCTGCGTCGCTGTACGCGCACGCCGAATTCGGCCGCAGTCAGCGTCGCTTCGGCGGCGGCGACCTGCAGCGGCAGCGCCACCGTCGTTGTGGAACCCTCGTTAGGTGGTGCCGCGAGCGAATCGGTCAGCGTCACGACAACGCCGGTCGTCGGCATGCCGAGCACGGTCTGCAGTTCCAGCATCGTCGCCAGCAGCCCAAGCGAGTCGGACGCCGCGTTGTTCGTTTGCTGCCCAGCGTAGACGGTAGCCAGCTGGACGTCGAGCTCACTTGCATCGCCGGCGTCTCGGCGCAACTCGGCGATGCGGCGAAGACTGTCTGCGTCCTGCGCATTTCTACGCGACAGCTGTGCGTGCGCTTGAGCCGCTAGCGCACGCGTATAAGTCGTGTCGGCATCAAAGACGAGCCGGGCGCGGTCGTACTGAAAGCGCAGGAGAGACGCGAGCCGTCCCGATTCCGCTGACTGGACGCGCGCCGAGCGGATGAATCCGAAATCGAGCGGCAAGCCCGCGAGAACGTGGTACTGCGGCGGATCCTTCGTGTACGTCGCGCCTAACGTGGGGTTCGGCAGCGCGCGCGCCGTGATCAGCTGCGCGAATGCGGCCACAGTGTCTGCTTTTGCAATGGAAAGGCGTGGTCCGCGGGAGAGCGCGACCTCGATTGCCTGTGCGCGTGACAACGGCTGCGCAGCCGCTGCGCTTGTGATCGTGCAAGCAAGAGCTGCTAAGACGATAACGCGCGCGGCGTCCCTAACGCTTGCGCTGCGCTGCTTTCGTTCCGACATGAAGGCCGTTCTTATACATCGCTGTCTCACTTCGTGAGTGCTCCAGTCTGCTCGCGCACAGCCGTGCTATTTAGCTGCTGTAGCTGACACGAAGATGACAGCGCCGGCCGAGATTCGGAACCAACGCCATTCGTCCCGCGCGCCGTTGGACGGCAATGGATCGCGCGGAGCACTGTCAAGCCCGTGACGTTCGAGTTCTCGCTGCCGCCCATCGCGCAGGCGCCGCGATCCTCGCCCTCGGCGGCTTTCGATCTTGCGCTCACGCACCGCATCGGTCCACGGCGCGGC
>DATBKN010000538.1:0-22337 GCA_036555845.1 Gemmatimonadaceae bacterium
CCAATCGCTGCGGATCTCGGTCGCACGCCTGAAATTGCGCGTGTATGCCGTCTCGAGCTCGAACGTACCGTCGAAGTCGCGCGGCAATATCACTGTGATGCGACCGACTCCCGCGTGGATATCCACGTTCTGCGGCTCGCCGCCGGCGTCGGCCAGCGTGACGCTGACAGTTCCAGCGCCAGTGCCGGCGATCACGGAACCAGCGACGGGGCCGATCGTGATGTCGCCGCCGCCAGTGCTTGCCTCCACTACGCCGGCTGATTTCCCGACGCGAATATCGCCACCGCCGGTTGAAATCACCGCGCCTCCCGGCGCCTCGGCGAGATCCACTCCCCCGCCGGCCTTTTCGATGTGCAAGGTGGGCGCACCGTCGGCGCGCGTGACGCTGCCTAACGTGATGCGCTTTCCGTCCGGCTGCACGGTGACCGAGCGCAAGTCAGCCGATGGCTCGTTTCGGCCGGATGCTCGAACCTGTCCTCCGGCGTCACTGCGATCGCCGTACATGACGGGTCCGGAGCCAGACGATCCGCGCAGGCCGCCGCTGACGCGCGACAA
Source organism: Gemmatimonadaceae bacterium (assembly GCA_036555845.1). Classification (GTDB taxonomy): domain Bacteria; phylum Gemmatimonadota; class Gemmatimonadetes; order Gemmatimonadales; family Gemmatimonadaceae; genus DASYRX01. The sequence goes on from DATBKN010000538.1 coordinate 556, forward strand.
CGTCACTCTACCGCCACCCGTGCTGACGGATCCGCTGAGGTTCACATCATCCACATGGATCTCGCCGCCGCCTGTCGATAGGGACGCGTGACCGCGCAAACGCTCCAGCGTTATCTGGCCGCCACCGCTCGTTCCTTCGAAGGTCCCTTCCACGTCGGTGATCGTTAGGTCGCCTCCGCCGGATCGCAGGCGCACATCGAATCGTCGCGGGACACGGATCTCGAACGAGTTGTCCGAGCTTTGCGAGTTTCTGCGCGTGTCGTATCGAGCCTTCACCAACACGCCATCGTTATCGCGGCCGATATCGACCGCGATATCGCGCCAGTCTTCACCGGCGAGCCTTACGCGTACCTGCACACGCGATTCATCCCATCCGCGGACCGACACGTCGCCGCCGGGCGCCAGGTCGAGGAACAGCCGTTCTCCCGGCGAGACGCGCACCGAACGTTCGAAGGTCGAGTCGTCGACGGTTCCGCTTGTCGCAACAACAGCTGGTGCCGCGCGCTCTACAGCGCGCATCCCTGCCAGCGGGAGGACTGCGATGCCTAACGTGGCCGTGCTGAGGATCCTGGCACGGCGAGTCAGGGGCGCACGCCGCAGCGTCGGGTCCAACGCAGCGAGCAGACGGCCCTCGAGCGCCGAGCGTCGTGCCATGCCGATCGCCACGCCGCCGGTGAGCCTCAGCGCGCGCGATCCGGTGGCGACACTGAGCAGGTGCGCGGCGTAATCGGTCGATGCCGTGCCGCTCGCGAGAACCTGATCGTCGCACGCCCGTTCACTCTCGTATCGGAGCCGGCGAGCGCCCAGCCAAACTCCAGGATGAAACCAGTAGAACGCGCAGGCAGCGGCCGCGATCATTTGCACGACGTAGTCTTGCCGTGCGACGTGCGCGAGCTCGTGTAGCAGCACCACGCGACGCCGTTCAGCCGACCAGCCTTCTGCTGCCAGCGGCAGGACGATGATCGGTCGCAGGAATCCCCAGGTGATCGGCGCGCCAACGGCGGAGCTGCGCAGGAGCCGCACCTGACGCCGGATCGCGAGGTCGTCGCACGCTTCGTCAAGAGACTCGTCCCAGTCTGAATCGAGCACGACTTCGGCTCGGCGCGTTAGGCGCGCGAGGCCGACGTGCCCCAGAATCAGCCAGCCGACGACCATGGCGAGACCGATGAGCCAGACGCGCGTGAGGATGCCGCTCGGCGTGGCCGTCAGGGGCTCGTCCAGCGCGAGAGCGTTGATGCTCGTTAGGGTCCCGCTCGTCCCGACGGGAGCAATCACAGGAGCGCGAATGGATGTCGGCCCGGCGCTGTTGATAACGCCGCTTTCATTTCGTGCGGCGATCGGCACCGGAAGTGTTGGGGCGACGCGCGTGACGAGCGGCAGCGCAAGACCGCTGGCGAGCGCGAGCGCCCACACATAGTGTCGCGCCGCCGCCGAGCGCATGTGCAAGAGAGTAGTCACTACGCCGGCAGTTGCGAGCAGCAGCGTCAGTTTCACGATCAAGGCGAGGCTCGCGGATGCAGACAGCAGTGCCGCGAACGCGGATAGCGAGTTGCTCACGAGCGTCCTCCCTTCTTGCGCGTCTGCTCGATCAACTTGCTCAGGCGATCGAGCTCCTGCGAAGTGAGTGGCCGATCGGCGACGCCCAGCATCGCGGCTACCGCCGACTCCATGGAGTTGTTGAAGAACGTTTGGAGGAGGTGCTTCGCCGCGTTGCGCTGGACCTGTCGCGTATCGGCCGTAGGTCGGAAGACGTGTCGCGGCCCGTCCCAATCGTGCGTGACGTAACCCTTGTCCTCCAGCAGTCGCAGCATGCCGCGCACCGACGAATAGCTCGGCGGATCCGGGAGATCTTCCAGCACTTCAGCCGCCGTGGCGCGCCCGCGCCGGAAGAGGACATCCATTATTTGGCGCTCGCGACGGCCAAGGTCAGTGAGGGAGTTTCGCAAAGTGGTCTCCGCTGATGCTAATGCACTAGCACTATGCGAATACACTAGCATCGATCATGAGACAGCGTCAAGGGCCCAGGTGGTTTCCTGACGATTGGATGTAGCCGAAACTCTACGCCGCGCTCTCAGTAGTTTTGCGCCATGCACCTGCGATCGATCGGCGTCGGGCTCGACGCACTAGGGGCGAATCGACTACGCACGCTCCTTTCGACGAGCGGCGTAGTGATTGGCGTGGCGTCCCTCGTGGCCGTCCTCGCGGTTGGCGACGGGATCGAGCGTTTTGCACGCGAGCAGATCGGAGGCACCACCGACATTCAGTTCATTACAGTCACGCCCAAAACCACAGTGACTGTAGATGGCGTTAGGCTCCCCGGTTCCAACTTTCCGTCGTTCGCGCCGAGTGACGCGGATGCCATCGCGCGTGAAGTGCCCGGCGTCGACAAGGTTTTCTTGATGCTGACTGGTTCGGCGCGCTTTGTGGTGCACGACTCCCTTCGCGCGGCCATGATCGTTGGCACCTATACGTCGTCAGACACGGCTGTGCCCATGCTCTCCGGTCGCGCGCTCAGCAGGGAGGAGCAGCACAGTGATCGTCGTGTTGCGGTGATCTCCAATCGCCTCGCGGCGCTACTCGGCAGCGATTCACTCGTGCTCGAGAAAGCCGCATGGCCGGTCGTGGGGGTCATCAAGGACCAGCCGCGTGACAGCGTGCTGCGCATAACGGTTCCCGTCGCCGCTGCCGCGAGCGCGATGGTGCCGGCTGAGTGGCCACGCGCGCCGACGCTCCTCGTTAGGGCCGCGCGTCTCGAGGCCGTCGAGGACGTGCGTGCTGCGCTCGAGCGCTGGTTGGCCGCGCGCAACCCTGCCTGGCCCGCGGGCGTTACGTTCGCCACGAATACCGGCCGCCTGCGTCAGGTGCAGCAAGGAGCACGAATCTTCAAGCTCTTCATGGGCGCGATCACGGGCATCTCGCTGCTCGTGGGCGGAATCGGAATCATGAATGTCCTGCTCGCGTCCGTGGCCGAGCGTACCCGTGAAATCGGCATCCGTAAAGCGACGGGCGCGCGGCCGCGCGATGTGCTCGTTCAGTTCCTGGCGGAATCGATCACGATCACCGGCTCGGGCAGCCTGCTCGGTGTCGCGTTAGGCCTCGCCGGCGCGTTTAGCGTCACGGCATTCATGCGTTCCCAGACCCGCGCGACGATTTACGCAGGATTCACGTGGAGCACAGTCGCCGTCGCCGTGGGGTCGGCGGTTGTAGTCGGCATCGCCTTCGGGATGTACCCGGCGCTGCGTGCGTCACGTCTCTCGCCGGTCGACGCGATCCGGCACGAGTAGCGAGACAGGGACACCGTGCATCAGAGCTCCAAGTCGCGTAACACGAACTTGACGATCCTTCGCCGTGGGGCAGATGGTCGCTGGCGCATCGCGCGTCAGATGTGGAGCACATCGCTTCCCTAGCTGACCTAGCAAGCGCCAAATCACTCGCACTCTGCGAGTGCGTGGCGCAACGCACTGGGCGTCGTTCCCAGTCGGTGTCGCAAGGTCGCCGTCAGGTGACTGTGGCTCGAGAAGCCGAGCTCCATCGCAACGCGACTGATCGGGGCAATCGGCTCAGCCAGTCGTTCCAGCAGCATGCGGAGCCGCAGCTCGAGGCGATAGTCGTGAAGCGTCTGCCCGGCTCCAGCGCGGAAGACACGACAAAGGTGAAACGGCGACGTGCCGAGTCGCGCAGCGATTGACGATACGGAATCGTGCCGAGTGACGTGCGCGACGATTTGCGCGCGGGCACGCTCGACGAGATCGAGGTGCGCTTCGCGTATGGCGTTAGGCTTTCTTCGTCGGCGCCGATCGTCGTGCGCGCTCGCGATCACATCGGCGACGAGGCTGATGATCCGCTCCTCGGCCTCGAGCGCGTCGACGTCGCCGCGCCGGAGCCGCAAAAAGAGTCTGCGCTGGCGCAAATAGAGGCCCGACGTGCACTCGGCGAACTCTCGCGCGAATGGACGCTCAGGATAGTCGTCGCAGCGCACGTTGAAGGCGCGCGCGATTTCGAACGCGACTTCTGGCGCCACGGCGAACCAATCGCTGCGATCGCCTTCGGCTGAAAGCGATCCACGCGTGTACTCCTGCCCACGGTTGTAGATCGTCACGACGTGAGGGTCGGCGACGAACGCGCGCGAGCCGGCGTGACGGATCCACACGCCGCTGCGTGGAAAAACGACGATGTGGTTCTCTGTCGGACCGCTGTCACGAAAACGCGGATCGTTCACGGCACAGGCGAACGACCCAACCTGTGCAGTGGGTCCTTTGTAGATCACGCGATCGAGTGGAAGCGAGCGCATCACGCCACGACGTCAGGTCAGCGATTGGCCGCGAGCAATCTTCTGATAGCGCACGCCGCCGCCAACTCGCTCCTTTGCTGAAACGACACGGAGGAACCCATTATGCTGCGGTGCGTTGTCGCAATGACGTCAGTCGTCCTTCCACTCGCATCTTTTGGTCAGGGCACAATGTCGGAGGCGCAACGACTCGCCAACAGCGCATTCGTCGCTCGAGACTGGTCCAAGGCTGCTGACGCATATCAAGCATTGATTCGCGAGAATCCGCGCGTGGCGCAGCCGCATTTTCGGCTCGCTGTCGCGCTGATTGGGCTACGAAAGCATAACGAGGCTCGCTCGCATCTTGTGACCGCGGAAAGCCTGGGTACGCCGGCGGCGCAGGTCGCGTTCCGCCTGGCGCAGGTTCATGCCGCGGCCGGTGCAATGGACAGCGCATTCCAGCAGCTGCGGCGAGCGACGACGTCTGGACTGGGCGCCGCACCAGTCTCGCTGGAAACGGACGCTGACATGGCGAAGCTCAAGGACGACGCACGCTTCGCGCAATTCCAGCAGGATCTCGATCGTGTGGCGCGGCCGTGTTTGTACGACGAACACTATCGTCAGTTCGATTTCTGGCTTGGCAGCTGGGATGTGCGGCCTAACGGGCAACCGGGCGCGCCGGCCGGTCACAATGTGATCACGAAGATTCACGACGGTTGCGTCGTGCTCGAGTCCTGGTCCGCGCCGGGATCGACTGGTCAGAGCTTCAACATCTTCGATCGCACGCGCAACAAGTGGTTCCAGAAGTGGGTGGACAACGGTGGCGGGCTGCACGAGTACGCGGGGGAACTGCGCGACGGCAACATGGTGTTCGAGGGAGACATGCCGGCGCCGCGACCGTCGACGAATCGCGTGCGCACTCGCCTAACGTTTTTCCCCCGCCCCGACGGAAGTGTGCGGCAGTTCTCCGAGGTTACGAGGGACAACGGAGCGACCTGGCAGGTGAACTACGACTTGATTTACACGAAGACGCAGCCGGAAGACTGAACGCAGGCGCGCACGCGCCAGTGTTGTACTCACCCTGCTGAGCGTTGCCCTGCTCGGCTGCTACCTGCCAGCGCGGCGAGCGGCGCAGCAAACCATTTCAGGACCTAGGCTGTCTATCCCCTAAACCGCCTATCTCGTTGATATGGAAGCATCCGCCAAACGCGACCTGCTCCCTGGCATGCTCGACATGCTCATCCTCAAGACGCTCAGCGTCCAGGCGCTGCACGGATACGGTATCGCGCAGCATCTCCTGCGGTTGTCGCAGGACGTGATACGCGTCGAGGAGGGTTCGCTCTACCCGGCGCTTCAGCGCATGCGCCAAAAAGGGTGGGTCAAAGCGGAGTGGCGTCAAACGCCGAATAATCAGCGCGCGCGTTACTACGAGATCACGACGGCCGGCCGGCGTCAGCTCGGCGAGCAAGAGGATGGCTTCGCGCAGCTGATGGCTGCAGTCCGGAAGGTAATGCGCCATGCGTGAGCTCATTGCACGACTCATCGATTGGTTCCACCGCGATCGTTTGGATCGAGAACTGGCGGAAGAGCTGCATTTGCATCGCCAACTCCTCGAACGCGATGCGGGCGGGCTCGCAGAAGACGCGCATTTCGTCGCGAGTCGTCGGCTCGGCAATGCGACTCGCGTGCGGGAAGCCGCGCGCGAACGCTGGTCTATCCCCACACTGGATCACTTGCAGCAGGACGTGCGCTATGCGCTGCGCGGCCTGCGTCGATCGCCTGGATTCACTGCGACTGTCATCATCACGTTGGGACTCGGCATCGGTGCGAACGCAGCGATGTTCAATGTCGTCGATCGACTGATGTTCCGGCCGCTGGCGTATCTGCGTGATCCGGATACGGTACACCGCATATACTGGCAGTGGGCGGACAGAGGGACAACGACGACTGGCATGTCCACGCAGTATGCGCGCTATCTCGATCTCGAGAAGTGGACGACGTCGTTCTCGCAGCTCGCCGGATTCTCCGAGCGAGAGCTTGCCGTCGGCGAGGGCGAGTCCGCCCGCGAACGCCGAGTGGGCACAGTGAGCGCGTCGTTCTTCGAGTTTTTCGACGCACGGCCGGCGTTAGGCCGTTTCTTCGTGGCTGATGAAGACGTCACGCCACGCGGCGCCGACGTCGCTGTCCTGTCCCATGCCTTTTGGCGGTCGGAATTTGGGGGCCGCGACGTGCGCGGCGAGCTGCTGCAGGTCGGCAATATGCGCGCGACGATTGTCGGTGTTGCGCCAGAAGGGTTCAACGGTGTGAACGACGCCAATCCACCGGCCCTCTACGTCCCGATCACCACCTTCGCCGGCAGCACCGGGACCAGCGATTCGCAAACGTACTTCACCAGGTATCAGTGGGGCTGGATGCACGTTCTGGTTAGGCGCAAGCCGGACGTCACGGTGCAGCAGGCGGAGGCAGATGCCACTCGGGCATTTCGTCGCAGCTGGCAGGCTGCCCGTGCCGACGACCCCGCGTATCCACCGCTCGAGAGCGCCAAACCGCGGGTGGCTGTTTCCTCGGTCAGGCCTGGAGCCGGTCCAGACCCCAGCCTGGAAGCACGCACCGCTCTTTGGGTGACGGTCGTTGCCGCGATCGTGCTGCTTATCGCGTGCGCAAACGTGGCGAACCTCGTCCTCGCGCGCGCCCTGCGACGACATCGCGAGACCGCCGTCCGGCTGGCGCTCGGGGTCAGCCGCTGGCGCCTAACAAGACAGTCAGTGATCGAGACGCTCGTGCTCGCGCTGATTGGTGGCGCTGCAGCGCTTCTCGTGGCACAGTGGGCCGGCGCGGCGATCCGTGCGATGTTGCTCGTCGCGCCGACAGCGACAAGCGGAATATTCGGCGACTGGCGTACACTCGGTATCACACTCTGCCTAACGATCCTGGCGGGTGTTCTGGTGGGACTGGTGCCGTCGCTCCTGTCGGCGCGCGACGACCTCGCCAGACCACTGCGTGGGGGCGTGCGAGGCGGCAGCTCGGAAGGCGCGCGCCTGCGCACGTCACTGCTCGTGGTGCAAGGGTCGCTTTCCGTAGTGCTGCTCGTCGGCGCGACCCTTTTCGTGCGGAGCCTTCAGGCGGTAAAGGGCATGCCCATGGGCTATGACGCGGACCGCGTTCTGATTGTGAACCGGATTATTCGCGGCATCGCTTTCAACGACAGCACGCAGCAGTCGCTGCGTCGCACGCTACTGGCGACGGCGCAGGCGTTGCCCGGCGTCGAGTCCGCGGCGTGGATGAGCAGCGCACCGTTCGTCAGCACGTCGAACACGAACCTTTATGTGGCCGGTATCGACTCGGTTGCGCGCCTCGGCGACTTCACGTATCAGGCGACAACGGCCGACTATTTCCGCACAATGGGGACGCGGATCCTCCGCGGCCGGAGCTTCACGCCCGATGATCGCTTCGGTGCGCCTAACGTCGCTGTGGTGAGCGCGAGTATGGCGCGGGTGCTCTGGCCTCGGCAGGACGCGATTGGTCAATGCTTCCGGATGCGATCGGACACGGTCCCTTGCACGACAGTCGTGGGTATCGCCGAGGATATGGTGCAGCGCGACATCACCGGCACTAAGCGCTATCACTACTATCTGTCGATCGACCAGTACACACGCACGTGGGGCAATGGGATGCTGCTCCGCCTGCGTGGCGACCCAGCCCTCGAAGCGGAAAGCATCCGCAAGGCAATTCAGCGTGTGATGCCGGCCGCGTCGTACGTCACTGTTCAACCACTGCGCGACGTCGTGCAGACCGCGCAACGATCGTGGCGGTTAGGCGCCACGATGTTCGTAGCGTTCGGTCTACTCGCGGTCGTGGTTGCCGCGGTGGGTTTGTATGGGGTGATCGCGTACAACGTCACGCAACGAACGCACGAACTCGGCGTGCGCGTGGCGCTCGGCGCGCGACGCGCCAGTATCATCCGACTCGTTGTCGGACAGAGCGTGCGCGTGGCGCTGGCGGGAGTCGCACTGGGCTCGATCCTCGCTTTCGCGCTCAGCGCGTGGATTCAGCCGCTGCTGTTCCAGCAATCAGCCACCGATGCGCGGGTGTACTTCGTCGTTGCGACCTTAATGATTGTCGTCGCACTGTCCGCAGGAGCGTTTCCAGCGTTCAGGGCGGCAAAGGCCGATCCCAACACCGCGCTGCGCGCTGAATAACGCAGCCGTCGCCGATTGCTACCTGCGCAACGGCGCGAGCTTTGGTGGGCGCATGCCGTGTCGCACCGCACCGGCGACAGGCGCATACTCGAGCTCTAGACCAGATCGCGCAGCGCGTAGCAATAATCCGCCGCGACTCATGTCGCCGCGACCGACAAAGTCGATCGGAAATACCAGGCGCTCGCCAAACACGTCCAACAGCGGATCGACGTATTTCCCAGTCGCGATGCTGCCGAGTAGGACGATGCGAGTCTGCGCGCCCGCTCGTTTGCTCACGGCGAGTGCGTCGTCGCGCAGAGGTCCGCGAAAGCTGCTGTCAGCCTTGGCGAGATCGACGTGCGCGAACGCTTCGAGGTCGGCGCGCGTGACGCGCTCGTTGGGGGACCACAATCCGCGCTGCGTGGTGATCACAAGGATCGGTGGCGCGCGATGCGGCGGGCGCGCAAAGGCCGTCGCGTAGCTGAGCTTTCCGCGGAAGTACAAGCCGCTCAGGAAGCTGAAGACCTCACCGAGCGGCGCGCCGGACGAGCTCGCAACCGATTGCGCCAGCGGGAATTTCGCGCGTGGGCTCAAAAGGATTTGCGCGCGGCGTCCATCAAGGCGCGCCGGCGAAAGTATGAAGACTTGTGATGCATGCATGCTCTAGACGATCTCGCTCCAAGCTCTTAGCTCTTAGGTCCTTGCTCAGACCCCTGACCTCAGACCTCCGACCTGTTGTTTATGAAAAACTATCGCAGCGCGGATATCAGAAACGTGGCTGTAGTGGGCCACGGAGCGAGTGGCAAGACGACTCTCGTCGATGCCCTCGCCTTCGTGGCCGGAACCAGCAAACGACACGGGCACATCAAAGACGGTACGACGCTCACCGACTACGCCCCTGAAGAAACCGAGCGGGGCTACTCCATCAACCTCGGCGTCGCGTTCGCCGAGTGGATGGACTCCAAAATCAATCTGATCGACACGCCGGGATACCTGGACTTTCATGGCGAGGCAATCGCCGGCCTGGAAGCGGCGGACGGCGTACTGCTCTGCGTCAGCGCGAACAGCGGCGTAGAAGTGGGCAGCGAGAAGATGTTTCGCGCGGCCGTGCAGCGACGCGATCCGGTGTTGTTCGTGGCCACGCTCATGGACAAGGAGCACGCCAACTACGATCGCACGTATCAACAGATCAAGTCGCGCCTAACGAGCAAGGTGATTCCCGTCGAGGTGCCCATCGGCGCTGGCGCCGGTTTCAAGGGGATCATGAACCTGTTCGCCCGGAAGGCCTACATGTACAAGCCCGGCACCAAGACGGGCGAGTACGAGGAGGCCGAGGTTCCGGCGGATCAGCAGGCGACATTCGACAGGTACTACAACGAGCTGATCGAAGCGATTTCCGCGACCGACGATACGCTACTGGAGCGTTACCTCGATGGCGCGGAGATCGGGCGCGACGAAGCGATCCACGGGATGAAGGAAGCGATGAAGCGTGGCGATCTCTTCCCGCTCTTCTGCGTGTCGGCGGAGCTGACGTATGGAGTCGGCGCGTTACTGACCGAAATCGTGCAGCTCATGCCGTCGGCTTACGAGATGGAGGAAATCCACGGCTTCAAGGGCGCCGTGGGTGGGACGACCCTGGAGATTCACGCGGTTGATGAAAAGCCGTTTGTCGCGCACGTCTTCAAGACCTACGCCGAACCGCACATCGGCGACGTGAGCTTCTTCCGGGTCTTCCAGGGCATCGTAGGGAACGGGCAGGAGGTCTTCAACGCCACACGCGACGGTCTGGAGAAGATCAACCACCTGTCTGTCCCGTTAGGCAAAGAGCGCATCGAAGTGCCGATGCTGCATGCGGGAGACATCGGCTGCGTGGCGAAGCTGCGCAACACGCACACCAACGACACGCTGTCGACCAAGGACCTCCCCGTTAGGCTGCCGCAAATCCGATTTCCGGAGCCTGTCGTGTCGTTCGCTGTCCGCGCGGCCGCGCGCCACGACGAAGAGAAGCTGCAGACCGGCTTGCACAGGCTGCACGATGAGGATCCGACGTTCGAGACGCACTACAACTCTGAAACCCACGAAACGCTCATCTCTGGCGTGGGTGAGCGTCACATCGAGATCGCGATGTCACGCCTCAAGCGCAAGTTCGGCGTGAGCGTGGAGCTCTCGCGCCCCAAAGTTGCCTATCGCGAGACGATTCTCGGGAAGGGAGAAGGGCAGGGGCGCCACAAGAAACAAACCGGTGGACGCGGCCAGTTCGGCGACTGCTGGATTCGCATGAGGCCGAAGCCGCGTGGCGCGGGCTACGAGTTCAAAGACGAAATCGTGGGAGGATCGATCCCGTCGAAGTTCATTCCTGCTGTCGACAAGGGGATTCAGGAAGCGTCAGTACGCGGAATCCTCGCCGGTTGCCCGCTCGTCGATTTCGAAGTGGAATTGTTCGACGGCTCGTATCACTCCGTGGATTCCAACGAAATGTCGTTCAAAATGGCCGGCATTCAGGCGTTCAGGCAGGTCGCACCGAAGTGCAAGCCGATTCTGCTCGAGCCGATCGACGAAGTGCGTGTCACCACGCCTGACGAGTACCTCGGCGACGTCATGGGCAATATCTCGTCGCGACGCGGCAGCATTCTCGGCACTGACTCGTCGGAAGATGGCAATGGCTCGACGGTTCGCGCGCTCGTGCCGCAAGCGGAGCTACACCTCTACGCGACGGAGCTCAATTCGATGACGCACGGACGCGGAGGCTACTCGCGCAAGTTCCTCAAGTACGAGCAGATGCCGCCGGAAGCCGCGCGCGCGGTCATCGACGAGTATGCGAAGCACAAAAAAGAAGAAGAGGAAGAGGCCTAACAACCAGATGTAGGGATAGGCGTAGGGGTAGGAGTAGGAAGTGCGTCGTTAGGCGCCTACCCCTACCCCTACCCCTACCCCTACGCCTACCCCCTAGTTCCTCGAAGTATCACTGTCCCGGCTCCGACGACATAAATCGCATTCGTCGTCCGCTCGAACACGAGCTGGAGCAACAAGCGATCTGTCGGAGTGGGGAGTATGCTCCACTCTACGCCGTCGAAGTGCAGGATGATTCCTTCCTCGCCGACCGCGTACATGTCGGTCGGGCCGCTACCGGATACGGCGCGCAGCATCTTCTGAGTTGGTGAGCGCATCTCGTACCAGCGCACGCCGTCGTAGCGCATGATCGTCCCGCTATCGCCGACGGCCACGAGATCGTTAGGCGCAGTGCCCCAGACGCCGCGCAACAGCTGCCGAGTCGGCGTCGGCATCGTGCGCCAGGAGCCGCCGTCGAAGCGGATCACGGTGCCGGAATCGCCCACGGCGTACACGTCGTTAGGTGCCAGGCCCCAAACGTGTCTATAGAACACCTGAGTGGGACTGGACATGAGACCGAAGCCGTTCCCTGTCGCAGCGAGAATGGTCCCGAACTCACCCACGACGAAGCCGAGGTCCGGGCCCCCGAACCAAATGGAGCGCAGTAGGACGTTCCTCGGACTCGGCACGAAGCTCCACTGCGCGCCGTCGTAGCGCAGGATCGTGCCTGTATCACCAACGGCTACGATGCGCGACGCTGTGCTTCCATAGATGCCGTACAACGGATGCGCGGGCGGTACGTCCATACGGCGCCATGTACTTCCTTCGCGGCGCATGACCGTCCCCGCGTCGCCGCTCGCGAATACAGAACCATCGCTCGAGGCCCACGTCGAGATCAGCGCTGGCCCCGTGACCTCGACGGACCACGCATCGTGTGCGCCCAACGCAACCGTTCCGTCCCAACCGGCAACGATCACGCTCGACGCAGAACGTCCTGCGACGGCGCGCAGATTCTCGCCAGTGCGCGGATTCGGTACGGGCTTCCAGGAAGCGCCGTCGTAGCGGACGATCGTGCCGCGGTTACCGACGGCATACACATCACTTGCGCTCGTCCCCCAAACGGCGAAGAGGTGCTTCGTCGTTCCCGAGGGGACGCTGCTCCAGGAGACCCCGTCATAGTGCAGCAAGACGCCATTGATTCCCACCGCCCAGACATCTTGCGCGGACGTGCCCCAGATGCCGAACAGCGGGTCGGCGCTCGGTGCTGCGAGCTGTGTCCATGAGGTGCCGTCGTAACGCGCAATGACGCCGTTGTTGCCGACCACGAAGACATCGTTAGGCGACGTTGCCCAGACTCCCCACAGCTCCCAGCCTCGGCCGGGACTGATGTTGATCCAGCTCGTGCCGTCCCAGCGGTAGACCACACCGTCGACACCCGTGACGTAGACCTCGCTCGCGGAGCGGCCCCAAACCTCGAGAAGCGTCAGGCTCGTGGGGCTCGTCATCTGGCTCCAGTTCGTGCCGTTCCAGCGCAACACGACGCCGGCAGTGCCCACTGCGAACGCGAGCGACGCGTCCGCGCCCCACACGCCCGTTAGGCCTTCTATTGTACCGCTCGGAACGAGCGTCCACGGCGCCGAGCCTGTCGCGGAGCGGAGAATCACGCCGTTCTGACCGACCGCGAACGACAGCCCGGTCGTGGAGTCGCTCCACGCGCCTAACAAGGAGACATCGGTGATGCCCTGCTGCTCGATGGAGAACGTCGCCGCTGCGGGGCTGTTCGCCACGACGCGCACTTGTGACGTCGCCGAGAGACCGGCTCCGGAGGCGGTGATGCGCGCTTCGCCTTGAGCGACGCCAGTCACGCGTCCTGCCTGGGTCACCGAGGCGACACCGGAATTGCTCGACGCCCAGGTCACAGTGACGCCGCTGACGCTGCGTCCGGCGCTGTCGAGCGCGAGCGCCGTCATGTCGAGCGACGTCCCGGCGGGCATCCACGCTGTCGCGGGGACGACGCCGAATGTGGCTACGCGCCGATCGCGCCCTGGACCGGATGGGTCGTCACCACACGCGATGAGAAAACCGAGGAGCGCGACGAGCGCTGCGCTGCGCCTAACGAGAGATCCGTTAAATGCCGGACGTTCGCGCCGTGACGACCGGGATGACGCCCTGCGGATGGCCGTTCCCCCACTTGATCTGCGCCTGCCCGGCGTTGTGATAGCGAATTTCAAAGATCTCAGTTACCGGGATATCGCGCAGAGCACCGATGCCGCCCATGCGCTGGTTGTCGAGGTAAACGACGGGCTCGCGGACGTCGAGCCCGCGGAGCGTCACCGCCCCCCGCTCCTTGAGCATGCTCGGCCGGAGGATTCGGATTGCGTCGTACGCGTTGACTGCTTGCGATCGGTTGATCTCGACACGAGTTGTCGCCGTGTTCACCGACGACGGCGGTGCCATGCCGGTTTTGTGACTGCATGCCGCAGAAACGGTGAGGCGACGAAAGGTGCGACGAGGTACCCATTGCCGACCAACGCCAACCGACGAAAAGGCGGACGGTCCAGCTTCTCGATCAGTCCGTTCGCACCCTACCAATCACCCGTACGACGCGCAAGCCGAGTGATTGAAACACGTCGTGGCCGTCTCGGTTCCGATTCTCAGACCTTGTGATAGGCGACCTTCGCGGCCTCTCGCTTATCCTCTGCTGTGTAAATCTCGAAATCCGAGAAGAACCCAGGGGCTTCGTTCTGGAGCACACGCAGGACGCCGACTCCCATGCGGCGGATCTCCAGCTCGGCACCTTCACTGCAGCGTAGTTCGAGCATCGTGCGCCAGGCTCGCACGTTGCCCGTCACGACAATCTTGGTTTCTGTCGAATTCGGTAGGACCGCCCTCGCGGCTTCACGCGCCATTTTTCTTCGGTGCACTTTGTCGGCGACCCACTCATAGCGGGCGACGAGCTGAGCAACAAGTGCGCTGTAGGTGCCGAGCGCGCTCTCCATCTGACCGCGCCACGCCGACTCTAGCGCTTCATCTCCGTGGATCGCTGGTGGCATTACGAAGGCCGCGTCGGACTCATCGACATAGCGCTGGCTCAGCTGTGAATAGGCGAAACCAGCGCGATGACGAACCAGCTCGTGCGTCAGGGAGCGGCTCACACCTTCCAATAGCAGCGAATAGTTCGCGTGCTCGAGGACGCTGCCATGCTGCTGTTTCTTGATGTTCTCGAGGTATTCGCGAGTCGATCGATTCGCAGGATTGCGCTGGCTCATGTAGCAGAGGCGTCCAGCGTACTCGGCGAGTCGCTCACCGTCGGTGCTCTCGCCAAGCCAGTTGACTCGCAGGTGCTCCGGCTCGGAAAACGCTGGCCGTGCGAGCACAGAGATCCGCGGCTCGGTGAAAATCGTGAGACCGAAGTCGGAGGTCTGAGGTCGGAGGTCGGAGGACACCACGGAACCTATCGCCATTTTCGCACCGGTTGTGCAGACGGCAGACGAAGCTAGTCGGAGCCGAGTGGAACGGTACTAGTTGGCTTCCTCGAGCAGCTCCAATCGCAATCGATCGTATGCGCGTTCTGCGACCACGCGATCGAGCGCGCGACGTGCAGCGGTTGGAAGCGGCGGCAGACGCGGATCGTATTTGATTTCTTCAAGCGGCCGTTGTCCTGCGACGGGGATCTTCACTCCGGGATTCATGAGTCCGTCGGGATCGAAGATCGCTTTGAGCTCGGCCGCGAGCTTCAGCTCTGCGTGGTCGCGCGTGCGTTGCAGCAGCGGCGCCCGGAGGCGGCCATCACCGTGCTCGCCGCTCAGCGTGCCGCCGAATTGCGCGGTGAGCTCGACGATTTCATCGAGCAGAGACTCGACCGTCTCGCGCCAATTGGGCTGTGTGATGTCGATGAGTGGATTGACGTGCACGTGCGCGTCGCCGGCATGGCCGAAGATGACGCCGCGCCTGCCGTGACGATCGAGCGCCGCGCGTACGCCGCGGACGAATGCCGGGAGTGAATCGGGTGGTACGGCGCAATCCTCGATGAACTGCATCGATTGCGTGGTCGCCGGCAAGCGGCTGAGGATCGGGCTCACGGCATGACGCAGCGACCAGAGAGCCTCCGCGCTTTCGCTGTCGACCCCGAGTATGACGCTGCTGGCCGACGCGGTCTTCAATGCCGAGCCTAACGAGGTGGCGGCGGCTGCCGCTTGGCTGTCGTTGTCGGCGTCGAGCTCGATGAGCAGGACGGCTTCGCTGTCCGCGGCGACGGGAAGCGGGCGCTCGCTGCCGGCGACGTCGAGGAACGTGCGATCCAGCAGCTCGCAGGCGGCGGCACCCGCCGCGCGGGCCGTGGCGGCGCCGGCGACGGCGCCCTCGAGGCTGGGGAAGGCGGCGAGGATCGTCGCCGTCGCGTTAGGCATGGCCTCGAGACGGATCTCCAGTTCCGTAAAGAGTGCCAGACTCCCTTCGCTGCCAACGAGAAGGTCGACGAGGTCGCCGCTCGCGGCGAAGTCGCGCCATCCGAAGCCGGACGAGTCTTTGCGCGTTTCGAGCGGCGGCAGTTTTGCGCTGCGCTCACGAAACAAAGACGCCTGTGCCGCGAAACGCGCCAGCGCCGGGACCGAAGCGTCGAGTGTGGCGTCGCGCCTAACGAGGCCAACGCTGCCATCGGCGAAGACGCATGTAAGCGCGCCAACCCAGCGCCGCATGGCGCCATGCTTGAGCGAGCGTGGACCCGCGGCGTTCGTCGCGGCCATGCCGCCGATCGTGCAAAACGCGCCGCTGGACGGATCCACCGGGAGCCAGAGTCCGTGGCGCCGAGCGGCGGCGTCGAGCGAGCGTCTGGTGACACCGGGGCCGACGACAGCGACCCGCGCCGCGGGGTCGATCTCCAGCGCGGCTTTCAAGCGGCTGACGTCCACGATCACCCCGTCGCCGACGGCCCCACCTGCCATTCCGCTTCCGGAGCCGCGCGGGATGAGCGGCACTCCTTCGGCACGTGCCCACTGAACGACGGCAATGACGTCTTGAGGGGACGCCGGAACGGCCACGGCACGCGGGATTACTCGACTCACGCCCGCCGCTTCGCTGTAGACGGCGCGAGCCGGCAGGTCGACGCGAACTCCCGCGGGAGGCTTCACGGACTCAGAGCGCAGGAACCTAATTTTGCCGCGGATTAACGCGGAGTTTCGCGGATTTCACTCAAGAAAACTGCATCGACAGCGACGATTGTGCAGTCAGTGTTCACGAGCAGTTTCCGCCCAGATCCGCGAGAATCCCGGCAACTTGTAGTTGGCGATACCGGTCTCTAACGTGCAGCAGCGCCAGAGTGCTTGGAGGAATCGTTGAGAGCTGTCGTTAGGTTGATCGTCAGGGCACTCGTGGCAGCCGCGCTCGCGTGGCCATTGCCCGCGTCCGGCCAGCGCCTCGACGCCACCGGTCTCGACAGCAAGGCGCGCGTCGACAGCGCCTTCGTCGCGCGTGTCGCTCGACTCTCCGAGCCTGCCGGATACTTCGACTCCGACAACCTGATCTCCAACGAGTCGTCTTACCTGCATCCCGTCGGAGCATTGCGCGCGCTCAACGTGCGCGGCGGCGCCTACATCGGTGTGGGGCCGGATCAGAACTTCTCATACATGGCGGCTGTCAGGCCGCGCATCGCGTATCTCATCGACATCCGGCGCGACAATCTGCTGCAGCACCTGATGTTCAAAGCGTTCTTCGAGCGGGCGCGCAACCGTCTGGAGTACCTGTGCTACTGGTTGGGCTACGCGCCACCCAGCGACTCGAAGCGCTGGACCGGTCGCCGCATCGAAGACATCATCGCCCTGCTGGACTCGACCAAGCCTAACGCGGAAGCCGCACTGCAGGATCGCAACGCCATGCTGGCGCGCGTCCAGTCATACGGTGTGCCGCTCGACGCCCGTGATCGCGCGACGCTGGAGCGCTTCCACAGCGCCTTCCAAAACGAGCGGCTGGATCTGCGCTTCACGAGCCTGGGGCGTCCTCCTCGCGCCGGATACCCGTCGCTGCGCGAGCTGATTCTGGAGCGCGACCTCACCGGAAAGCGTGCGAGCTATCTGGCGAGCGAAGCCGATTGGCGCTTCCTCAAGGACCTCCAAACCCGGGGCCTCGTCGTTCCGGTTGTCGGTGATCTGGCGGGTCGCCACGCACTCGCTGCGATCGGCCGCGACGCAGCCGCGCTCGGCGTGGATGTCTCGGCGCTATACGTGTCAAACGTCGAGCAATACCTCTGGCGCGACGGTACATTCGCGCAGTTCGCCGAGAACACGGCCGGGCTGCCACGTAATGCGCGCTCGGTGTTGATTCGGTCGTACTTTGGCCGGAACTTTGGAACTCCACACCCGCTGGCGCGGGACAACGGAGCGTCGCTCAGCACGCAGCTCATGCAGTCGCTGAATGATTTCGCCGCGCGGCAGGCCGCAGGGGGGTGGGGGTCGTACTGGGATCTCGTGACGTTAGGCTCGATCGATCTCGTCAAAGGGCGGTGACAATGAATCGCAGAGACCTATTGCATGTCGTCGGCGGCGCGGTGACGCTGGAGGCGCTGAGCGCCCTGACGCCGCGCCGGCTGCTCGCGCTCGGCGAGGAGATCCACCGCACAGCCGCCCCTCGCGCACTCGAGAGTCCGCCGGCGCTCATCGCGGCCGTCGCGGAGCGTATCCTGCCGGAGAGTGAGACGCCGGGAGCCATCGCAGTCGGTGTGCCGGGGTTCGTCGAGGTCATCGTGCATCACTGGATGACAGACGAGGAGCGCGAGCGGTTCGAAAAAGGCTGCGCGGCGATGGACGCGGCGGCGACCTCGCGCTTCAAGGGCGATTTCGCGAACCTAACGAGCGATCAGCAGAACACGCTGATCGGCGAATGGGATACCGCGCGGCAGCGCGAGAACGGCAGCGCCGCGGATGCGTATGCTCGAATCAAAGACATGACTGTGTACGGCTACTTCACGTCCAAGC
This sequence comes from Gemmatimonadaceae bacterium, assembly GCA_036555845.1. GTDB lineage: Bacteria > Gemmatimonadota > Gemmatimonadetes > Gemmatimonadales > Gemmatimonadaceae > DASYRX01. The sequence goes on from DATBKN010000538.1 coordinate 18,798, forward strand.
CGGTCGTGGAAAACATCCTGCAGCTCAAGCGCATGCCCGGGAGGTACAACGGATGCATCAGCGTATGAACGGCGTGCGGCAACCGCGCCTCGAGTACGACGCAATCGTCGTCGGCTCCGGCATGACTGGCGGCTGGGCGGCCAAGGAGCTGTGCGAGCGGGGGCTGGACACGGTCGTTCTCGAAGCGGGTCGTCCGATCGACCCAAAGACCGACTATGTCGAACACGTCCCTGCGTGGCAGATGCCGTTCCGAGGATACGGCGACCGCAAGGCAATCGAGCGCGATCAGCCCACCCAGCGCAAATGCTACGCGTGCGACGAATGGTCCAGCAAGTTCTTCGTGAACGACCTGGACAATCCGTATACGACACCTAACGAGAAGCCGTTCGATTGGATCCGCGGTCGTCAGGTTGGTGGCAAGTCGATCATGTGGGGACGCCAGGTCTACCGCTGGAGCGATCTCGATTTCGAGGCCAACGCGCGCGATGGACATGGTGTCGATTGGCCGATCCGCTATAAGGACATCGCGCCGTGGTACGACTACGTGGAGAAATTCATCGGTATCAGTGGGCAGGCCGAGGGGCTGCCGCAGCTTCCCGATGGCCAGTTTCTGCCGCCGATGGAGATGAACTGCATCGAGCGCGATCTGAAGGACGCTGTGGCATCGAAATGGGGCGGCGAGCGCATGGTGACGATCGGGCGCGTCGCGATCCTAACACAGGATCACAACGGTCGCTCGGCATGCCACTACTGCGGGCCGTGCGAGCGCGGCTGCATCACACGTTCGTACTTCTCTTCCGTCAATAGCACGCTGCCGGCGGCGGCGGCGACGGGCCGCCTAACGCTTCGGCCGCATAGTGTCGTGGAGTCGTTGCTATACGACGAGAAACGCCGCCGAGTCTCCGGCGTGCGCTTCATCGACGCGCAGACCATGGAAGCGATGGAAGTGCGCGCGCGGGTCGTCTTTGTATGTGCCGGCGCGCTGGAATCGGCGCGCATCATGCTCAACTCCAAGTCCTCGCGCTTCCCCAACGGGATCGCGAATGGCAGCGGCCAGCTGGGTCGCAACGTGATGGATCACTGCATGGCTGCCGGCGCCAACGCGACGTTCACGAAGCACATGGACAAGAAGACGTACGGCAACAGGCCTAACGGCATCTACGTCCCTCGCTTCCGCAACGTGAAGTCCACGCACTCGGACTTCCTGCGCGGATACGGCATTCAGGGCGGCGCGTCGCGCATGGGCTGGGGGCGCGGGTCCTGGACGCCGGGCTTCGGCAAGGATTTCAAGGCGCAGCTCATCAAGGATCTGGGGCCGTGGTCGTTCTGGAGTGGCGGGTTCGGCGAGTGTCTGCCCAATCCCGACAACGTCGTCGAGCTCGACCCGAACGTCAAAGACAAGTGGGGGATTCCCGCGCTCCGGATCAACGTGGCCTATGGACCTAACGAGAAGGCGATGTTGAAGGACATGGCGATCACGTGCGCGGAAATGTTGGAGGCGGCCGGCGCCAGCAACGTTGACCCGTATGACGCCAACGCCGCGCCGGGATTGTGCATCCACGAGATGGGGACGGCGCGCATGGGCAAGAATCCCAAGACATCAGTGCTCAACAGCTGGAATCAGGCGCACGAGGTCCCGAATCTGTTCGTGACCGACGGAGCATGCATGGCATCGTCGGCCTGCCAGAACCCTTCTATCACGTACATGGCGCTCACGGCCCGCGCGGCGGCACACGCGGTCGCTGAGCTCAAGCGGAGATCCCTGTGACATTTCCAAACGACAAAACAGACCGTCGATCATTCCTGGGTCAGGCCGCAGCCTCGGCTCTGGCGTTAGGCATTCCTTCGCAGCTCCTGGGGTGCACAAAGGCGGACGGCAAGGTCGATATCGACAGCGCGGCTCCGGCCGCGGGAGCAGAGAAGCTCGATCGCATCGGCCTGCAGCTCTACACAGTGCGCGACATGATGAAGGCCAATGTGGAGGACACGCTGGCCAAAGTCGCGGGGATCGGCTACAAAGAGGTGGAGTTCGCCGGCTACTTCGACCGTAAACCCGCGGACCTGCGCGCCACGCTGGACAAACTCGGCCTAACGAGTCCGGCTTCGCACATCGGCTACGACGCCATTGATCCGGGCAAGATCAACGCGACGCTCGATGCGGCCAATGCGCTCGGCAACAAGTACATCATCGTCGCCTACCTCGTGGACACACAGCGAAAAACATTGGACGACTGGAAGCGCCACGCCGAAGCGTTCAACAAGGCCGGACAAGCGGCGGCGGCGAGGGACATGGGATTCGCCTATCACAACCACGATTTCGAGTTTGTTCCTCTGGACGGGAAGATTCCTTACGACGTGTTGCTCGAGTCGACGGATCCGTCGCTCGTCAAAATGGAAATGGATCTCTACTGGATCACTTTCGCGGGCAGTGACTGGAGCACGTACTTCAATCGCTGGCCGGGCCGCTTCCCGATGGTGCACGTGAAGGACTCGGCCGGCGCGCCGAAGCACGAGATGCGCGAGGTCGGCGGCGGATCGATTCCTTTCGGAACGATCTTCGCCCAGCGCAAGAAGGCCGGCATCGAGCACTTCTTCGTGGAGCACGACAATCCAAAGGATCCCATCGCGTCGATCACGGCCAGCTACCAGCACCTCAAGAATCTGACGTTTTGATGCCTAACCGGCGGGAGGTGCTCTACGGCGCGATCGGTGTCGCGGGAGCGGCGGCCGCGACGGCGCTTCCGCGTTTGCGCGTACCCGCGCCTGACAGCGGGCCGGGGCGGCTGCATCAATCGGTCTGCCGCTGGCCATTCGGTGACGTCCCGTTAGGCGAGTTTTGTAAGCGGGTGAAAGGGATGGGGATCGAGGCGGTCGACCTCTTGACCGAGGACGAGTGGCCCGTGGCGCGCGACGCCGGTCTCGTCGTGTCCATGGGCACGCCGACGAAGCGGCGAGACTTTATTTCAACAGGTCTCAACGATCGCGCCAACCACTCGATGTTGTTGGAGGAGCTGGAGCGCACGATCAAGGCGGCGAAGGCGGCTCTGTACCCGAACGTCATTGCGATGCCGGGGAATCGGCGCGGCAAGTCGGACGCCGAGGTGATCGAGGTGACCGCCGAGGGGCTCAAAAAGATCGCCCCCGTTGCCGAGCGCGAAGGCGTGACGATCTGTCTGGAGATGTTGAACAGCAAGGTGGACCACAAGGACTTTTCCATGGATCGCACCGCGTTAGGCGTGGCCATCTGCAAAGCTGTCGGATCCGAGCGCGTGAAGCTGCTGTACGACATCTACCATATGCAGATCATGGAAGGTGACGTGATCCGCACGATTCGCGACAACCTGCAGTACATCGGGCATTTCCATACCGCCGGTGTGCCGGGCCGACACGAGTTGGATCAGAAGCAGGAGTTGTACTATCCGGCCATCGCGCGCGCGATCGCAGATGCGGGTTTCAAGGGATATTTCGCGCATGAGTTCATTCCGACGCGCGAATGGGACGTCGGTCTGAGAGAAGCTGTGGACGCCTGCAGAGTGTAGG
>DATBKN010000539.1:0-44122 GCA_036555845.1 Gemmatimonadaceae bacterium
ACTCGCCGGTTGTGTCGGCACGCGTGACTCCTCCGTCTCGCGCCACGCGTCCGCTCACGACCTCGAACTTCAGTCTGTCGCCGGTCATGCGGTCATACACGGCTTCGTCTGTCGCGACGCTTCCCTTGCGGATCGGATTGAAGTAGCGCCTCGCACCGGCCGCCGTTGCCGTCACTTCATATATGATGCGGAACTTGGCCGAGCCGGGCGCGAGCAGCTCGTAACGGGTGTAATGGTCCGCGTCGGTTTGTGGCGTGCGCTGCGCGGCGCCGAGCGCTGGAGCGCCGAATAGCAATAAGCTCGTTAGGACGCGGCGCTTCATGGGAGCGCGAATGCTTGCAGTTTGGCGCCCGGCCCCGGGCCGCCGGTCGCGATCAGCACGAACTGCTTGCCGGCCTTCGTGCGATATGTCATGGGGTTCGCATAGCCGCGCTGGCCGAGGTCAGTCTGCCAGCGCACATGTCCGTCGTTGCTGTCGATCGCGTACAGCGTGTGGCCACCGCCAGTGATGAACACGAGACCGCCCTTCGTCGCCAGACCGCCAGGTGCGCCGCTGACGCCTAACGCCGGAGGCAGCTGCACACCGGCGAGAGCTGGATTCCTACGCACGTCCGGCGTGTCACCGATGGGGATGTGCCACTTGTGCTCCCCGGTGTTAAGGTCGATCGCCGTGAGCGTGCCGTACGGCGGTTTGTTCAACGGCAGCGGAGTCGCGTTGGAATCGCGCTCCGTTCCCTCCGGTCCACCGCTGAGACGCACGCCTAACGAGGAGTTGCGGAGGTCCGCCATGTACGTGTCGTCCACCGTGTCCGACTTCGTGGCCTGCTTGACGAGACGCCACAGACTCGGCGAATTCGACGCCTTTACGAAGAGCGTGTTCGTCTCCGGATCGAACGCCGCTCCGCCCCAGCCCACACCACCGATCGAGCCTGGCATCGTCACAGTGCCCATTTCGCTCGGCGGCGAATACATCGGCCCGGCGACGTATTTGTTCAGCTCAGCCAACGCCGCGGCTTTGATCTCCGGCGTGTAGTCGAGCACGTCGTCAGGTCCGAATCCCTGCACGGCAACCGGCGCCGGGAGCGACGGGAACGGCTGCGTCGGCCAGGCGCGCTCGCCAGGCACATCGCTCGCGGGAACGGGACGCTCCTCGATCGGCCAGACGGGTCGCCCGGTTTGCCGATCGAAGACGAAGATCCATCCCTGTTTCGTCGGGACGACGACTGCGTCGATGCTGCTGCCGCCGACATTGATCGTCACCAGGTTAGGCGGCGCGGGAAGATCGTAATCCCAGAGCCCGTGATGCGTGATCTGGTAATGCCAGACTCGCTGCCCGCTGCGCGCGTCCAGGCAAACGATCGACTCGGCGTACAAGTTCGCGCCTAACCGGCGGCCGCCATACCAGTCGTTGCTCGGCGTTCCAACCGGCAGATACAAATAACCGCGCGCGGTATCCACGGTGAACGGCGCCCAAACGTTCGTGTGACCGACGTAGCGCCACGACTCTTTTTCCCACGTGGCGTTACCGGAGTCTCCCGGCTCGGGGACCGTCCTGAAGCGCCACATGCGCTTCCCTGTGCGCACGTCGAACGCCTGCACGTCACCGGGTGGATCGCCCTTGTACACGAGGCGATCTCCAACGCCGTTCCCCACGATCACGAGGTCGTGCCACACGACCGGCGGCGACGTGTTCGTGTAGTGCCGTTTTTCGACGGGACGCGAGAGATCGCTCGTTAGGTCCACCTCACCGCTGCTGCCGAACGTGGAGATGGGCTGGCCGGTCGCCGCGTTGAGCGCGATGAGCCGCCATCTGCTGTTGATGAAGATCCGGCGTTCGGTACCGTCGCTCCACATGGCGACACCGCGATGCACGAAGCCAGTGCCATTGGATGGCTGACCAGGACGATACGCCTCCGGATCGAACTCCCAGTATTTCGCACCTGTCGTGGGATCGAGCGCCACGACGCGATTGAACGGCGTGCTGAAATACAGCGTGTCGTTGACCATGATCGGTGTCGTCTGGAACATCCCCGGACGAGCGGCTTTCGTCGAATCGCTTTCCGCGATCGGCTGCTCGCCGGTCTCCCAGGCCCAGGCGCTCGTCAGGCGCACCACATTGCCGCGATTGATATCCGCGAGCGGCGAGTACTTCATCCCTCCGGGATCACCACCGTATGCCGGCCACTCGACCATTCCGCGCACGCTCGGCTGACTACACGCTCCGATCGTGCCCAGCAACACTGCCGCGGCGAGACGCTTCACGGAGTCACTCCGTCGTGTCGCACAACCGTGCCTCCCTTCATGACGAAGGACACGCGTTTGAGCGCCGTCATGTCAGTGAGCGGGTTGCCGCGCACGGCGATGATGTCGGCCTCGAGCCCAGGCGCGAGGGCGCCGATCTTCGCAGCCAGGCCTAACGACTCTGCGGCGCGCGATGTCGCCGAGACGAGCGCGTCCGCCGCCGGCTGCCCGCCTTCGTTCACGCGACAAATGAGATCGTCCACGTTGTGACCGTGTGCGCCGGCCACGGCATCTGTCCCCCACACGAGCTTGAGCCTCGGCGTGCGCGATGCCCGCTTGATGACGTCGACAGCCAGCGGGATCGCTTTCTCCATCGCGGCGAAACCTTCGGCGTTGTAGTTCCCGATCCCCTCGAAGTAGCGCTTGTTGCCGAGGTAATTGCTGAAGACGAGACCGCACTGTGGCGAGAAGTACGTACCGCGCTGCGCCATCAGCTCGAGCACGTCATTCGTCACAAAGACGCCGTGTTCGATCTGGTCACAGCCTGCGAGCACAGCGGCTTTCACCGCGTCGGCGGCGTGCGCATGCACGAGCACGCGCAACCCTTGCTTGTGCGCCTCGTCGCACGCGGCGTTGAGCTGCTCCGGCGTCATGGTGGCGCCGCCGCCGTCGCGAATGCTCTTGGATGCAAAAAGCTTCACGAGGTCCGCGCCGCGCGCCTTCATCTCGCGGATGCGAGTGCGCAACTCGTCGGGCGAGCTGCGTTCGTTGAAGGAGCCTAACGAGGTCAGGATGCGCGGCCCCGCGACGCGCCCGCGGGCGATCGCGTCGCGCAAGTCCGCGTCCTCGGGCGATCCGGGACTCTGCACCGTCGTAACGCCGCCGCGCAGCGTCGCCATCGCATTGCCGGCCCACGCGAGAGCTTGCACGGCCGGCGAGTCGCCGTCGTCGTTCGTGTGCAGGCGCTCTTTGCTATTGAGGTACCAGACGATGTGCGCATGCACATCCACGAGACCGGGGAGGAGGGTAACGTCGCCGAGGTCAAAACGCTGGCCGCGGAAGTCGCGCGGTGCTGCGCCGACCTGAGTGATGCGACCACCGTCGACGATGATGGCGACGTTTTGCTGCAGCTGACCGCGGCCGTCGAACAGGCGATTGGCAGTGATCAGGATTTGAGCACCGGTCACTGCCGGCAATCCGGCGCCTAACGCGATACCGAAGAGAAGACGGCGCATCGAGGTCAGAGGTCAGAGGTCAGAGGCTAAGGACGACGGACTAAGGACTACGGACTATTCGAAGCTGATGCCCGCCCCGGAAATACTTCCCCGATCTGTGACGCGCTGCGCAACGATAACGCGCAGAATGTTAGCGTAGCATTGGCACATCCCGCAGTCGGCATCGTCGGCGCGCCGACGACGAACAGATTCTCATGGTCGTGCGTACGTCCGTAGGAATCGACGACGCTCTGGCCGGGATCAGCACCCATACGGCATCCGCCGGCTGGATGATCCTGAAAGTCGTCGACGCTTTTGCGCAGGATCCGCCCGTTGCCGGCGCGCGCGAGACGCTCGAAGAGCTTCGTGATTTCTTCTTCCTGATATGGCCGCAACGTCTTCGATTCTCCGCTGTCGCGCATCCTGACCGCGGGAAGCGGTGTCCCCCACGGCGTCTTGCGCGAGCTATCGAGCGCCAGCTCGCTCTCGCGCGCGGGGAGCACGTCGTAGTACGAGCGCACCCTCGTCGTCCCCTTCTTCACGCGCTCGCGCCAGTCGGCAAGAATGCCGTCGCCTAACAAAAGCTCGCCTGAATCGGAACGCAGCCGCGCCTCACGGGCGAAGCTCGATTCCCAGACGCGCAGGTCGTGACGCAGGTATCTGTCCGTCGACGGCGCTGGCCGCATGAAGGCTTTCGATACCAGCGAGTGCTGCTCGTTGATGCCGGGATAGAGCTCCATCGGCAGCTCGATGAACGCCTGCACATTGCGGTGCCCGCAGAGATACTTGCCAACGAGCCCTGACGAATTCGCCAGCCCGTCAGGGAAGCGTGAGTCGGCCGACGTGAGCAGTAAGTACGAGCTCCAAACATAACCGCACGCCACGACGAACGTCTTCGCGCGAATCTGCAGCGGTTCATTCGCCCGATCGCGCGATACAGCTTCAGCGACTTCGATCTGTTTGGAGCCCTGCTTGGCAGTCAAGCGCCTAACGTGTGTTCGAGAGTACAAACGTACGCGGCCGTTCGCGCGCAACGCGCGCCACGTCATATCCGGGTTGTACTTCGCTCCTACGGGGCAAATGGGGAAGCACGTGTCGTTGCGGCAGCACGCGCCGCGGCCTTCGCGCGCGACGGAGAGCTTGGCCGACGGCTGACTCCACATCGGGATGCCGGCGCTCGTCATCCAGTCGCGCAGCATCGTTAGGTTGTACGTCAGCGGCAAGGCGGGCAGCGGGAACGGCTTGGAGCGCGGGTCCAGCACGCTCGGCCCCTGTTCACCAGCCACGCCCATGCGCTCTTCGGCTTCCTGATAAAACGGATCCAGCTCGTCATATGTCAGCGCCCAGTCGCTGCCAACGCCATACAACGATCGCACGCGAAAATCTTCCGGAGAGAAGCGGGGGGTGACGCCACCCCAGTGCATCGCGAGCCCGCCCACCTGCATCGAGCGGGACTGAATGCCCTCCACGTCGAGGCCATCGAGGTGATCGCGTGGCCACGGACTTTCACCATAGTCGAGGAAGCGCGAACGCAGCGCGTGCAGGTTCTGCGTCGGCGGCGCTTCATCACCTGTTTCCAGCACGACGATGTCGGCGCGCCGCGTCTCGGCCAGCTTCCACGCGACCATTGCCGCGCTGATGCCCGAGCCGACGATGCACACGTCGGTCTCGATCACGCGCGCCGTCATGCTGGCCCCGTGGACGCGCGTGCTTCCGCGAGCGGAAGCGGCTTGCGGCCGTTGTGCGCGAGCGGCCGGCACTTGTTGCGTCCGATACGAGCGCGATAACAGAGATCTGTGGCGTCGCTCGAATCGTAGAAATGCGCGAGCAAACCTAACGCGACGTGCGGCGCCGAAACGACGTTCGGAAGGCGTTCGCCTTTGAAATCGCTCAGCGCGTCGCGCACGAGCGCCTGGCGCTCGTTCACGTCTAGCGCGGCGAATGTCTTCTGGTGCTTGCCGCGAGCGGCACGATCCAGCGCGTTGAGCTGTGTCGCCCAGTTTGGAACCGGCGACGGAGCGGCGTAGCCGATCTTTGGAGAGCCGTACGGATGCAGCAGCTCGGCGCCTTCGCGATAACCGTTCATCCAGCGCCAGAACGCGTCGCTCGCGATCTCGAGCCGCGCCTGTCCCATTTCGCTGGGGAGGATCGCGGCGCCTAACGCGCGGATCGCGGCTTGCGATGGAATGGCACGCTGTCGCGCACCGCCCAACGCCAGACGTCGGCCCAGAGCGCGGAGGCTCCCCGGCAATGCCGCGACTGCACTCAACACCCCGACGAATTGTCGCCTTGTGAACATCGACGATCGCTCCAAAAGCAACTGCGGCTGACAGCTAACGCGCGTAAGAGCTACGACTTAATCACTTGCCTCACAAGACTTTCCCATCGAACACCATCACACTCAATTGGTGAACATGGAGATCGTGTTACCGAACTGCGTCGTGCGCGAATTCCGTCCCGGCGACGAGGAAAGTCTCGCCCGGCACGCGAACGACCGCCGGATCTGGCGCAACCTGAAGGACGCATTCCCGCATCCGTATACGCTGGACCACGCACGCGCCTGGGTTGCGCAGAACCAACACCAACAGCCGCCGCATCACTTCGCGATCGAGGTTGGCGGACAGGTCGTCGGCGGCATCGGGCTCGAGTTCAAGCCCGACATCTGGCGCTATTCGGCCGAATTCGGCTATTGGCTCTCCCCGGACTACTGGGGACGCGGGATCATGTCCGGCGTGTTGAACGCTGTCGTGGACTACGCGTTCGCGAGGTTCGACATCAACCGTCTCTGGGCCGGCGCTTTCGACTGGAATCCCGCGTCGGCGCGCGTGCTGGAGAAAGCGGGTTTCGTCCTGGAGGCGCGTCTAAAGGAGAGCGCCTACAAGGACGGCGTCTTCGTCGATGAGGTGATTTACGCGATTGTGCGGCCTATCGGCCAGGCACGGAATCCGGCCTAACGAACACCGGCGCAGAGCACGGCCATCGCCGGATCCGTCGTCTGGCAGCGTCCTGTCGCACCCACCTTCTGAACCGCCGGAGCGCTCCACACGGGGCGCCAGCGCTTGGTGCTGCCGCGGCTGGGGCTGTTCGTCCAGCGGGCGCGCTCTCCGCGCACGTCGATGTGAGCGAAGGACCCACTCGGACCAACAGCGTGATAGACGCCGACGCCGCCCACGAGCTCGGGGTAGCGCAGCTCCACCTTCTCCACGGCGCGCTGGATCACGTTGGCGTCGCCGATGTCGACGCGCCCGTCGCGATTGAGGTCGTCCATCCGGCCGTTTTTGTCGTTGTCGATGATGATGTCAGCCGCGTCGCCGAACTGATGCCGGCTGTGCTGCGCCATCGACCCTTCCACGGCACCTAACGAATTGTAGTACGGGTGCCGGAAGCCGGAGAGGACTTCCACATGCCCCGCCGATACGCCCGACGCCTCCAGCGTCTGCAGGACGAGCTCCAGCTTGTCGAGAAGCTCTTCGCGCAGGACCACATACTTGGGCCAGACGTCGCGTTGGTCGTGCGTGATGAAGTTGTAAAGCATGAAGTGCTCGGAGAGCTGCGTGAACTGATTCTCCGGCGTCACCTCGATGAACCCTTCGGGATTCTCGTAATTCCACGCCATCTTGCGATGCTCTGCCGGCCAAAAGCCGACGTGGTAGCCTTTTACGTAACGCCCGACCTTCTCGCGCCACGGCAGCATCGTCACAAAGGAAAACGTGAACTCGGCATCCTCGGCGGAGGCATTCATCTCGCGCACTCCCGGACCAACGGCCTTATCGCCGAAGCGGTCGGCCAGGACCGGGTACGCCGCGACTTCGTCGGAGAGGAGCAGCCTAACGCGCACCGCCCCGCTGCGGCCGAAAAGCGAATCACCGCGGACGACCGAGCCGCCCGCTGTGCGATGATGGATATTGGGGATGTTGACCAACTCGGCGCGCGGAGCCGCTGGCGCGGGTTTGTCGCCAGCCAGCAACTCGCGGCCAAAGAGCAGGCTGCCCCCGCCCAACGGAGCGAGGACGCCGAATGCAATGAGTCCCTTCCGCAGCGCGGGAGGGAACGACCGGTTCAGGAGCCCCATCATTCGAGGGACGAACCGGTGCGGGCCTGGCAACCCTGGAAACCGGAAGGTTGTGCCGTACCAACGCGTTAGTCGTCATTTCCCCGGACGCGGACGTCACACGCGCAACCATCAAATGGGGGTCAGACCCCATTTGATTCCTGGAACGACGGCGGGAGGAAAGTTTTGGCTCACGTCGCATTCGCTGCATCCACACCTGCTGTGGCAAAGACAGTTCGACCGCGCGATCGCTTTTTGGACGCGTTGGCGGGCGTATGCATCATCTCCGGCGTGGCACTCTTTCTGTTTGCGCGCCGCACCCTGACGCACATTGCGACCGGCGGACTGACGCTCCCGGCCAGCGGTCTCACGCACGTCGCGTATACCGACTCCGTCGTCTTGCGTACGCGCGTCGGCCTCTGGCTTGTTGTCGTCGGCGCGACGCTGGCCGTCGCGTCAGCGATCAGCCACCGCTTTCGGCGCAGCGCCTAACGGCGCAGGTAGTCGTCGGTCTTGTTCAGCCAGTCCGCTCGCGGCGGATTGAAGACGTCGACGTCCAGCGTATTCTCGAGCGCTTCAGCCTTGTGCGGCACGTTGGACGGGATGTACAGCACGTCGCCCGCCATCACGTCGTACACTTCGCTCTGATCCGCACCCACCCATAAGCGCAGGCCGCCGCTCACCACGTACGTGAGCTGTTCGTTCTCGTGCTGATGCAGCGGCACGATGCATCCCTTCTTGAGAAAGACCTGCGCGATCATCATGCGCTCACCCGTGATGAGCTTGCGATCGAGCATCGGGGTCACGGTCTCGAGCGGGATCTGGTCCCAATGATGGAATTTCGCTCCAGTGGGCATTCTGGTTTCCCTTTAAGGTCAACAACAGCTGTCGGCTGCAGTCAGCTGTCGGCCGGCAGCCGACGGCTGTCAGCTTCAGTTAATGCTGCCCGACAATACGACGATAGCTCTCAGGATTCCACTTCGGTTTGTCGGCCGCATTCGCGATCTCGCTCCCGAAATAGAAAAGCAAGCGCACGATTCGCATCTCCTTCTCGAAATCGATCCTGTCGATCTCGTCATCCGGCCCATGATAGTCGGCGTGCGTGCCGCTGAAGAAGAAGAGCACCGGCACGCCGCGCCGCGCGAAATTATAGTGGTCGGACCTGTAATAGAAACTCTCGTTAGGCCAAGGATCATCGATCGTGGCCATGCGCAATTCGGGATGCGCGGCGGCGACGCGAGCCACCGTCGGCCCCAGGTCCGAATGCTCTCGACCGATCGCCACGATCGTATCGCGCCAGTTGCGGCCGATCATGTCGATATTGAGATCAGCGACGATCGAATCGAGCGGCACGGGAGTGTGAGAGGCGAAGTACGCGCTCCCCCATAAACCCGCCTCTTCTCCACTTACTGTCAAGAAGATGACTGATCGGCGCGGACGCTCCTTCGCCCGCGCGAACGCCTCCGCCAGCGCCATCACCGCCGCCGTGCCCGACGCATTGTCGTCCGCGCCGTTGTAGATCGAATCACCGCCCACGGGCTGACCGACGCCGACGTGGTCCATATGCGCCGAGAACACGAGATACTCACCTTTGAGCGCAGGGTCGCTCCCCTCCAGCAGTCCGACGACGTTAGGCGCCTGCCCGCGGCCGCCGCTGGGTATCGGGTAGTGCTGGATGAAAGTCCCGCTGTCGCCGAGGGGTCGCAGCCCAAAACGCGCGAACTGCGAGGCGATGTACGCCGCCGTGCGGTCCAGCCCGCGGCTCGGCGTCACCCGCCCGCGCATCGAATCGTGCGCGATGACTGACACATGATGCCGCAGCACGTCTTCCGTGATCATGCTCGCGTCGTCCGCTGGGCCCGCCGATGCCGCTTCTTGCTTGGCGTTGGAGTGACGGTTCTCCTGCGCGCACATCGGCATCGCGGAGACAAGAACAACCGCCAGAGTCGTGAGATCGCGGGACCGCATCATCACGTTTCGCCGCGCTTGCAGTGTTCGAGATGCATCATTTCCGGATGATAGCCCAGGGGCGTGCCTCTCGCACACACCGATTGCCGCGCGCGACACCAGTCACCATCTTTGCCGTTAGTGTGACATCCGGTCCCGCGGAGCATCCCATGTTCAGCAGCAGGTCGGATGAAGACACCCAGGTCGAGAGCCCCACGCCGTCGCGCGTGTGGGGCGATCAGTGGCTTCGGGTGAGTGAAAAAGTCCTCACCGGCCTCAATCACCAACTCACGAATCGCTCCGCCGCACTGGATTCGCTCGTGGGCGTCATTGCTACCGAGCCGGAGCTGGACAAAGCGATGGTCGCGGCGCTGCAGGATGAAGTCGTTAGGTTGATCGACCTGCTCACGCTGTTTCGCATGCTGCCGGCCGAGGCGTCGCCGAACGCGCAGGCGATGCGCTTGCAGGATACGATGCCGCAGGTGCTGCGCCTGCACATGCATCACGCGGACCTCAAGGGTGTGACCGTCGCGCTGGACGGCGATCCGGACACGGATCCGGTGCTGATTCGTCCGTCCGCGCTGCTGCGTTCCTTGCTCGTCTTGCTGGAGAGCGGCGCCGGAAACGCGGCGCGTTCCGGCCGCCGCGCCCCGCTCACGTTAGGCTACGCCAACGACGGCCAATCGTACGTGCGCATCACGCTCGAAGCCTCCGCACCCACCGGTCACATGGTCTTCACAGGTCCGGGGAGTCTCGTGCACGCTGTGCGCACCGCGCTGACGCACGCTCACGGGACGATCGACGCGTCGATCGTGGACGGACCGGAAGGGCCCGTGCTGCGCTATGTGCTGAGGTTCCCGACGCTCACTGAAGCGCGGCGGCTCGAGGAAGACGCGGCCGCCTAACTCCGAGCCGTCGCTGTGACTTCGCGCAGACTGACGAGCTGCTCGCGCAAACGCGCGATCGCGCGCGCACGGATCTGCGACACACGCGATTCCGTCACGCCCAAGACCTCGGCGATCTGGTGCAAGCGCAGCTCTTCGTAGTAGTACAAGGCCAGGACTGTCCGCTCGCGGCTACCTAACGCGCGAATGGCCGTCTGCAGCGCGACAAGCTCCTGCTCGCGCGTCAGTGCATCGTGCACGTCGCTGCGTAAGGACTCGAGGCCTTGCTCGGCGACATCGTTGCCGTCGGAGCCGTCCTGCGAGTGGTCGAAAGGCATCGCACGGGCGGCCTCGCCGTCATGCTGCCAGCGCCACAGCGTCTCGCGATCGATGCCAAGCCGCGAGGCGAGCTGGGAATCGTCAGGCGTCGCGCCAAGTTCGCTTGTCAGCGAATCTGTCGCGGCGGCCACGGCGCGCGCGCGCCGGCGAACGGAGCGCGGCACGTGGTCCAGCCGGCGTAATTCATCCAGCATCGCGCCGCGGATGCGCGGTGCGGCGAATGTGGTGAAAGCCAGTCCGCGCGACGCGTCGAAATTCGCCAGCGCCTCGATCAGACCCAGCGTACCGGCACTCACCAACTCGTCCAGCTCGATGGTGATGCCGCGCGACCGGATCAGCGAACGGGCGACGTGATAGACGAGCCCCAGGTGCTGCGACACCGCGTCTGGTGCGGTGCCGCCCTCGGCGAGCGTCGTCGGAATTGTCGCTGCGATGGCCGTTCCCATGGTGCGTTTTCTGCTCGTGGGTCCAAGGACTGAGCGCACTCATAGGGCAACCGATGTTCCGTCGCGCACGCGACGCGTGGAGCGCCGCTCGACCAGCGCCTAACTGCAGAAGTGATCTAGGCTTAACGTGAGTGCGGCGACGTGGCTGATGGGCCGATGTTGGGCTAAACTCATCGAGCGGACTGGCAACTGCTGCCGCACCGGGAAGAAAGTGCCCGGTAGCAATTAGCTCTTGGTCCGTAGTCCTTAACCAACAAGCGACTGCGCCTCTGACGATCTGCTTTGCCGCGACGAATTAGCCAAGAGCTACGGACTAAGGACTAGGGACTAGCTTCTAACATGCTTCGCAAAGCCGTCGCGCATCTCAAGAAATCCGATCCCGTTATGGCGCGCCTCATTGCCGTCGTGGGACCTTGCCGCTTCGCCGTGCGCAGCGAAGGCACGCATTACCACGCGCTCTTCCGCGCCATCCAGTACCAGCAACTGGCGGGACCCGCCGCGCTGGCGATCCATCGCCGCGTCCAGGCGCTCTACGGCGGCCGCGACCCGACGCCTGAAGAATTGTTGGGGACGACGGACGACGCGCTGCGCGGCGCCGGGCTCTCGCGTCAGAAGCTCGCCTACGTGCGGGACCTGTCCGCGCGTGTCACTTCCGGCGACGTCGACATGCTGGGCATCGAGGCGTTGCCTAACGAAGACATCGTCACGCGCCTGACTCGCGTCAAGGGAATCGGCCGCTGGACGGCCGAGATGTTTCTCATCTTCCGGCTGGGACGCCCCGACATCCTCCCTGACCTGGACCTCGGCGTGCGCAACGCGATCAAGCGAGCCTACCGTCTGCGCAAGCTGCCGTCATCGGAGCGCGTGCATAAGATCGGCGCCAAGTGGGCGCCGTATCGCAGCATCGCGACGTGGTATCTCTGGCGCAGCGTCGACGGCGACGCGGAGATCTAGGACGGCATGATCGTCGCGATTACGGGCGCGTCGGGTTTTCTCGGCTCCGCGCTCGCGCGCGCGTTACGCAGCGACGATGTCACTGTCCTCCGCATCGGCCGCGGTCCGGAGGCCGACGTGCGGTGGGATCCTAACGCGGGAACGATCGCCGCAGAGCGCCTGATGGGCGCAGATGCGGTCGTGCACCTCGCCGGAGAGAACGTCGGTAAGCGCTGGACGCGTGCGCGCAAGCGCGAGATTCGGGAGAGCCGCGTCCAGGGGACGTCACTGATCGCTCGTACCATCGCGGCGCTGCCCGTGAAGCCGAAGGTTCTGGTAAGCGCCTCGGCGAGCGGGATGTACGGGGCGCACCGCGGCGACGAGGTCCTCACAGAGTCCAGCGCGTTAGGCACAGATTTCATGGCTAGCGTTGGGAGAGAATGGGAACGCGCCGCAGATCCCGCGCGCGCCGCGGGAATCAGGGTGGTGCACCCCCGGACGGGAATGATCCTCAACCGCGAAGGGGGCGTGCTCCAGCGACTGGTGCCGATCTTCTTGTTAGCAGTCGGCGGTAGAATCGGAAACGGCCGGCAGTGGATGGCCTGGATCGCGCGCACCGACTGGGTGCGTGCCGTGCGCTTTCTCCTCGATGCCAACGTGGACGGCGCGTTCAATATCTCCGCGCCCAACCCCGTCACCAACGCCGAGTTCACGGAGACGTTAGGGCGTGTCCTCATGCGTCCCACGCCCATGATTGTCCCAGAGTCCGCCGTCAAGCTCGTATTCGGCGAGATGGGTAAAGACACGGTCCTCGCCAGCCAGCGCATGATCCCCGAGCGCTTGCTCAGCGCCGGATTCCGCTTCGAGTACCCAGAGCTGGAGCCTGCCCTTCGGCACGAGTTGGACATTCGTTAGGCTGCACACGAAGCGTGACGACGGACTTGAGCAGCACGATTTTCTCGTGACGAGGCAACGCAGTAGACAGCCATTTCGCTCGAAAAGTGGGAACGGCCGCACCGACTGCGCGGATCGACTCAGCTCTGGCGCAGCTTGTATATCCACTCGCCGAGTGCCTTGAGACGCTCGGCAATGAGCTGCTTCGCCAGTTCGTCGATCAATCGCCCTTCGTTGTCGAACTTCTCCGCGGCCTTTCCAAGCAGGATCTCTGGTGGAGGAAGAACCGTCGTCTTCGTGAAGACGAAGTTCTGCCGCAGTTGCTGCTGCGCACGCGCAGTACCGACAATCCCGGTCGCCGCTCCCATGAGGAGCGCAACCTTGCCTAACAATGGAGACGTGGCTGCCGGCCGCGACGCCCAGTCGATCGCGTTCTTGAGAACACCCGGAATGCCGTAGTTGTATTCCGGAGTCACGACCAGGAGACCATCGCACGCCGCCAGCATCTGCTTGAGCGCGCGCACGGGCTCGGGACGTGGATCCATGTCGAGATCCGCATTGTACGGCGGAATGTCCGCCAATCCATCGAACTGATGAATCATCATGCCGGGCGGAACGAGCTCCATCGCCGCGCGCAGCAGCTTCCTGTTGAAGGAGTCCCTGCGCAGCGAGCCGGCCACAGCGAACACGTGCACGGTATAGCTGATGGCGACGTCGCTCACGATGCCCTCGTTAGGTGCCCGGTCGTCCCTGCGCCGGATGGCGTCCGTTTGGCGCCTGTGATAACATGCATCCATATGCGTCCGCAACGCACCTTTGCCGCGCTTTCGCTCGCGCTACTCTCAGCTGTCGGTTGCACGTCAGCCCGCGACGCCGAGCACGGCCGGCTCATCGTGTACACGGCGGGAAGTCTGGCGCGTCCAATTCGCGCCGCGCTGGACTCCTTTGTGGCCACGGCAAACGTCGAAGTCGATCTTGAAAGCGCGGGAAGCCTGGAGACCGCACGCAAACTCACCGAGCTCGGCAAGATTCCGGATGTGATTGCGCTCGCCGACGAAGAGGTCTTCCCCAAGCTTCTCATGCCACAATTCACGACATGGTATGCGCGCTTCGCGCGCAACCGCATGGTCATCGCGTTTTCGGATCGCTCTCGTTATGCGAGTGAGCTCTCTGCACAAAACTGGCGCGACGTGCTCACGCGGCGCGACGTTGAGATCGGCCGCGCGAATCCAAATCTCGATCCGGCGGGCTATCGCGCACTCTTGGTGATGCAACTCGCCGAACGCCATTATCGCGATCCAGGACTCGCCGCCCGCCTCGAGGCGAGTGCGACGAAGCGGAACATGCGGGCGAAAGAGGCGGAGCTCGTGGCGCTGGTGCAGGCAGGAGAGCAGGACTATTCGTGGCAGTACGAGTCCCTCGCTCGGGCTGTCGGACTGCGCTACCTGACGCTGCCGCCCGCGATCGACCTGAGCTCCGACGGCGACTCGGCGACATACGCGACGGCATCGGTACGTGTGGTAGGCGGTGCACCAGGCGACTCAATCACCATGATCGGCCGTGCGATTCGTTATGCGGTCTCAATTCCCACCGACGCGCCGCACCACGAGCTGGCTCAGCAGTTTGTCGCGTGGCTGCTGAGCGCACCCGGCCGAGCGACGTTGCGAGCCGAGCACTTGGACGCGCTGGATGACGCGCAATTCACGGGAACTGGCGTACCGCACGCCGTTAGATTCCCCTGATGGATAAAGGGGGTCTGACCCCCTTTGATTAACACGAGCGATGGCAGCTATTTCGTTTCAAAATCTCCCAGGCGAAGCACGCGTCTGGGTCTTCGCGGCAAGCGACGCGCTGGTTGGTGACAAGGCGGACGCGCTGTTAGGTGCAGCGGATGAGTTCCTCGGCGGCTGGAAGGCGCACGATCTCCCGCTGACCTGTGCGCGCGACTGGCGCGAGGACCGCTTCCTGGCGATCGGCGTCGATCAGCGCGACGCGCATGCGTCCGGCTGTTCTATCGACGGTCTCTTCCGCGTGTTGCAGCGTTTGGAGTCTTCGTTAGGCACATCGCTCGTCGGCGGTGGGCGCGTCTTTTATCGCGACGGCGACGGCCGAATCACCTGCGTTTCGCGCGCAGAATTCGCAGCGCGAGCTGCTGCCGGCAGCGTCGCTGACAACACCCGCGTGCTCGACACGACAGTCACAACCGCATCGGCCTATCGCGATCGATTCGAGCAACCGGCGGCGGCCAGCTGGCACGCCGCGCTGTTTCCGACGAATCGCCAGCGATAGCCGGCGGCTCGCCTAACGCAGCCATTCTGCTCGGTGTCTGGCGACGAAATCGTCGTCGTTCAGCTCTGGATACGCGCGAATGATGCGATCGATCTCACTGCGCTGCCCAGCAGACAGCGTTTCCGTTCGGTCCAGACACCACGTTCCGGCGAGCAGACCCTGACGCCGCAGGATCTCATGAATGCCGGGTATCGAACCGGCGAAGCTATTGCGCACGTCGAAGATCGCGCCGTTGGCATCCGTCAAGGCGGCGCCTAACGCCAGCGTGCGGACAGTCGTCGCTCCCTCACGAATACGAGCGTGCAGACGCACGGCTGCCTGAGTCCAGACGGCCCATTGCCCTAACAATCCTCCGACGATGCGCCGCTGCACGACGTGTCCGCGCCGGCGTACGCGGATTGGTGTGAGCAGATCCGCGACGATGTTGTCGTCGTTGCCTGTGTACAGCGCGATGTCGTCGCGGCCGGTCTCGATCGTGGCCCGGACGACGTCGATTGTCGCATAGCGATCAAACGGCGCGATCTTGATCGCGACCACGTTCTCGATCTCGCAGAAGCGACACCAGAAATCGAAGTCCAGCACTCGGCCGCCAACGGCCGGCTGCAGGTAGAAGCCGAACAACGGCAGCACGTCGGCGACGGCGCGGCAATGCCTGACGAGGTCCCGATTGGAGACGTCCTCCATGGCGGCGAGCGACAGCAGAACGGCATCATAGCCGTTCTGCGCCGCCGTCAGCGTTTCGCGCAGCGCCTGACGCGTGTGGCCCACAGCGCCAGCAATCAGCGCGAAGCCTTTGCGGCCGCGACGCCTGCCTAACGCCTCATCGACCGTCTCGCGCGCCAGCATCAAGACCGGTTCCAGGAGTCCGTGGCGCCGGTCGCGGATCGCGAACTGCGTGGTGTGAACGCCGACCGCGATCCCGCCGGCGCCGGCAGCGACGTAGTAGCGCGTGAGGGCACGCTGCCTGCGTTCGTCGAGGCGTCGCGCCGCGGTGAGCGCGAGCGGATGTGCGGGGATCACGTGCCCGGCCCGAAGGTAGCGCCGCAATGCGTCGCTAATAGCGCCCTCCGCGTTCCTCGAAGTGCGTCGCCTTCCTCAGCGTGCGCCCGCCGCGCCGCACCCACTCGGCGACCCACTCGATGAGCGTCGCCGTCCCCACGCTCGGTGGTCCGAACAGTTCCTGCGCGCGTGTGGTCGAGCTAAGCAGCGCGTCGGGTGCTTCACGTCCTACGAGCTCAGGCTCGCGGTGCAGCAGACGGCCGAGCTCCAGCGCGGCGTCTCGCACGGAGAGCGTGTCGTTGCCCGTGATGTTGATGACGAATGGCGGCGAAGCGGCAAGCGGCAGCGTTTGAATCGCCTGCGCGTTCGCATCGCCCTGCCAGATCACATTCACGTAGCCCATGCTGACGTCGATGGGCTGGCCGTCAACGATGCGTTGCGCGATGTCGACGAGCACACCGTATCGCAGATCGACGGCGTAATTGAGCCTAACGAGGCTCAGCTTTGTTCCCTGGGTCCGGCTCGCATTCTCGAGCACGCGCTCTCGAGCCACGCAGGCCCAGGCGTACTCGCCTTGCGGTGTGAGCGCGTCGCCTTCGCGCGAGCCGCCACGTTGCGCCGGACCGAGCGGATAGACGTTGCCCGTGGAGAATGCGACGATGCGCGCGTCACGGAAGCGCGCGGCCACAAACGCAGGCATGGCGGCGTTCGTCCCCCACGTGCGCCAGGGCTCGTCGCTCGTACCGAACTTGTACCCGGCCATGAAGATGACGTTAGGCGCGTCCGGCAGCACTGCCAGCGCCGCGGGGTCGCCCAGGTTCGCGTGCTGCACCACGATGCCATCGGCGGCGAGCCCTTCGGCCACGCGCGGATCGCTGAAGCGGGACACTGCGATGATCTGCCGCGTGCTCGAGGCCGCATCGGCAGCGCGGCGCAGCATGCGCGCGAGGGACGGGCCCATTTTCCCACCGGCGCCTAACACGAGGACGTCGCCGGGACACCCAGCTAGCGCCTGGATCACTCCGTCGCTGGGTGCCGAGAGCCGCTCCTCGAGGTCGGCTTCGTCAAGCGGTGCCCTGTCGTTCAGGGCCTGTCGAGTCGGACCGTTAGTCACGAAGCTCGCCGTTCGTTCGTGCTATGGCGCAACAGCGGGCGGCGGCGGCGGTTCGGGAATGACCCAGGATCCATCGAAGCCGCACGTCTTGTGGGTACCGTCGCAGATCGGCTTGGTCAACGACTCGCCGCATCGACAGAGTGAGATGGCTTTGCCAGGGGCAATCTTCAGCTCGCGACCATTTACGTCGACGATGCGAACGTTAGGTGCATCTTCAACTGAAATCTTGTACGGCCCATTGTCGCGGACCAGAATCGTTATGACGCTCATCGTTCCTCGAAAATGAATGACCTGGCGGAGCACGCGTTAGACCGGCGCGCCATGCAAGCTGAAGCAGTTCCAAACGGCAGAGAAAGATCAACTACATCACCGCGGACTAACGCGGACCCAACGCGAACTAACGCGCGGATAAGACTCGTAATCAACAAACTGTCGGTTTGTGTTGTCCCGCTGTGGCCCGCGCTCGTTCGCGCTCGTTCGCGCTAGTCCGCGGTGACGCGGTGCGTCTGTTGACGAGTCGTTAAATAAACGCTTAATTAGGAGCGTGACTCTCTCAGTCTCCAAATCAGCGGAGCCGTCGCCTTCATCCGCCGAGGCAATCCTCGACGCCGCCGAACAGCTCTTTTCGGCGCATGGCTACAACGCGATATCAATCAAGGAAATCGCTAGCAAAGCCGGCGTTAACGTGGCTCTGATCTACTACTATCACGACAGTAAGGAAGCACTATACCGTCATGTCATCGAGCGCTTCGTCGGTGAGCTGATCCGCAGAGTGAGCGCCAGGTTGGACGCCGCTCCGGACGCCGAACAAGCCATACGCGCGGTCACTCGGGCGCAGTTCGAAATGCTCAGCGCGAAGCCGCACTTCCCGAAGCTCATCGTCCGTGAGCTCGTGGATTATCAAGCGACGCACGCCGTGGGAGTGCTGCGCGAGCTTGGGGCCACGCTCTTTCGCAGGCTGGCCGCAATCATTCGCGAGGGGCAGGCGCGCGGGACCTTCCGCGGCGACCTGGATCCCAACTTCGCTGCGTTCTCCACAATTGCGCAGCTACCGTACTTCTATGTCGCTCGGCCGGCGCTCGGCGTCCTCGCGTTGGGCGACACCCAGCACTTCGACGACTCGACGGCAGCTGACTTCGCCCGCCACGCCGGCGACTTTGCCGTGGCGGCGTTGCGCCCGTCCCCAACCGGATAACCCGATGCTTACGACGCGCGGGATGCGGTATCTCCTTTGGGCCTCTCTCTTCGCGGCCTGCAATCGGGCAAGCAACGAGCTCCCGGAAGCGACGGGAACCGTCGAGTTGACAGAAACTGACGTCGCCGCTTCCGTCTCGGCACGCGTTAGGCGGATCCTTGTCCAGGAAGGCGACGCCGTGAAACAGGGCGATACGCTCGCTGCGCTGGAGCTGACCACGCTTCCGGCTGACATCGAACAGCGTCGTGCGCGCCTCAACGCGGCCGAGGCCGAGCTGCGTGACCTGCAGGCCGGGTCGCGCAGTACCGAAATCATTCGCGCGGAATCCGAGCTGGCGGCCGCGGAAGCCGAAGCCAAGAGAACGGCCGACGAGGCGCGCCGATACGCCGAGCTGTTGAAGACCGGCTCAGTCAGCGAGTCGCAGGTCGAGGCCTATGAGACCGCGGCGCGCGTGGCCGCCGGGCAGCGCGACGCGGCGCGTGCCGCGCTGCAGCAGCTGCGCGAAGGGACACGACCGGAGCGGATTGCGGCGGCTCGAGCCAATGTCGTGGCGGCACGGGCGCAGGTGGAAGCTGCACGCGCCACAGCGACTGACCTGATCCTCGTCGCCCCGACTGCCGGCATTGTGCTCGGACGCTATGCCGAGCCGGGCGAGCTGCTGACCGCGGGCGTGCCTGTCGTCGCGTTAGGCGATCCCCAGCGCCTGTGGGTGCGTGTCTACGTCGGTCCCACGGTCCTCACAGGGTTGCGAGTGGGCCAACCGGTGCGTGCCACGATTGACGGCGTTCCCGGCACGGCGTTCAGCGGCACCATACTCCAAATCGCGACGCGCGCCGAGTTCACGCCGCGCGTCGCGCTCACCGAAGAAGAGCGCGCGGACCTCCTGTTCGGCGTGAAGATCGAGTTGAAAGACACCACGGGCGCGCTCAAGGCCGGTTTGCCGGTGCGCGTGCATTTCGGCGCGGAGAACGGCCCATGACCGAGAACGCCGTCGAAACTCGCGGGCTGCGAAAGGTCTTCGGCCCAATTGTCGCGCTCGAGGGATTGGACCTGTCGATCGCGCGTGGTGAGGTCTTCGGTCTCCTGGGGCCGAATGGCTCGGGAAAGACGACGACGATCCGCATATTGACCGGCCTCATGGCGCCGACAGCCGGCATCGCGACAGTCGTGGGCTACGACGTGGCGACCCAAGCCGAGCTTCTGCGTCGCCGCATCGGCTACATGTCGCAGAAGTACGGGCTGTACGACGATCTCACGGTCCGGGAAAACGTGACGTTCTACGCCGGGCTGTACGGCCTAACGAACCCGGAACGCAAGGAGCGCGTGCGCGCGCAGCTGGCCGCGTTTCAACTCGACGCGCGCGCCCGGCAGCTCGCCGGCACGCTGAGCGGCGGTTGGAAGCAACGCCTTGCTCTCGCCTGCGCGACGACGCACCGGCCGGACATGATCTTCCTCGATGAACCAACGGCCGGCGTCGATCCCGTCTCGCGCCGTCTGTTTTGGGAGCGCATCTACTCGCTCTCGGACAGCGGCACGACAATCCTCGTCACCACGCACTACATGGATGAGGCCGAACGCTGCGAACGATTGGCATTCCTCTCGCGTGGCCACCTCATTGCGTTAGGCACACCGGCGGACATCACCGCTCGTTTCGGCACGAAGTCGGTCGAGGACGTCTTCATCAAGTTGCAGGAGCAAGACGAGCCGGAGGCAGCATGAGCGTACTCACTCGCGTCCGCGGCTCTCTCGTATGGCCGATGCTCTGGAAGGAATTCATCCAGATGCGGCGCGATCGCCTAACGCTGGGGATGATGATCTTCATCCCGGCGATCCAGCTGATGCTCTTCGGCTTCGCAATCCGCACGGAAGTTCGCAACCTCCCAACAGTCGTCGTCGACGAAGCCAACACGCAGCAGAGCCGCGCGCTTGCGCAGCGCCTCTTCAATACGGGGAATCTGAAGCTGGCTGGCACGGCGCCGGATCGTGCCGCCGCGACATTCGCGATTGAACGCGGCAGCGCACGCGCCGCCTTACTCATCCCGCCGGCGTTCACAGCGGATCTCAAGCGCCAGCGGACAGCAACCGCGCAGTTATTGATCGACGCAGCCGACCCGATGGCCTCGTCGGCGGCGATCTCCAGTGCTGTCATTGCATCGCAGATCGGCAGCGACGCCGGTGCGTCACGCCTCGCCGTACGTCCGCTCGACGTGCGCGTTAGGCCGCTCTACAACCCAGCGCTGCGCAGCCCCATCTACATCGTCCCAGGCATTATCGGCATACTCCTCACGCTCACCATGCAGATGATCACGAGCATGGCCATCGTGCGCGAGCGCGAACGCGGCACTCTCGAGCAGCTCGTTGTCACGCCGATTCCGCGAATCGGTTTGATGCTCGGCAAGGTCGTCCCCTTCGCGATCGTGGGGTACGTGCAGATGTCTGTTGTGCTCTTGTTAGGCCACTTCGTCTTCGATGTGCCGCTGCGCGGCAGTCTCGCGCTGCTGTATGGCGTCACGTCGTTCTTCATAATCGCGAGCCTCGGCTTGGGGCTTTTCGTATCGACGCTCGTGCGCACGCAAGTGCAGGCCATGCAGATGTCGTTCTTTTTCATCATGCCGACGATTCTGCTGTCGGGCTTCATGTTTCCGCGTGACGCGATGCCGGAATTCGCCAAGTGGCTCGGCGCCGCCTTCCCGATTACGTACTACCTCGAGGTTGTCCGCGGCATACTCCTCAAAGGGGTAGGTCTCGCAGCGATCTGGCCAGAAGTGTTGATACTCGCCGCCTTCGCCGTCGCGCTCATATCTCTGAGCGCCGTGCGCTTCCACAAATCCGTCGAGTGATTGCCGCTAACCGCCTAACGGCTTAGCCAGGTCGCGCATCAGCCGCAGCAGTCCCAGGCTGATCGATACGCGGTTCATGTCGCGCACAGTCGTGCGGCGTAGCTCCAGCGCGACTGCGCGATTGCCGTGGCGCCCAAGTCTGATGCGCAGACCGATTCCAGCGTGCGCTCCGAAGTTGTTCGTGTTGTAGCGACGGTCGAGGATCGTGCTGCCGAAACCGCTCGCCATCGCGTGCACTGAAAGTCCACCGGAGAGGAATGGGATCACCCGCCGCGAGGGCGGACGCAGCAGCTGCACGGCGACGACGGCGCCAGTCAGATCATAAATGTGGCCGGCGTATGTGGCGTCCTCGAGCTCAACGAACTCGGTCAAGTCGCCGCGCAGGAACGTCGATTCGAGCTGGAATCGCGTCAGTGGACTGGTTAAATGGCCGAGGTCGAGCTCGATCCCGACACCCTGGGCCCCGCCCGCGCGCTGTAACTCCGCGCCGACAACTTTGAACCCCAGCGCCGCGGATGCTCCGATGCCTCTTTCTGGTGTTGAGTCTGCCCCCGTCGCCTGCTGAGAAAGCAAGCGGGCGGGCAACGCCTGGCAGAGCAAGGCGAGTCCTATGAGCGGGGCGAGACGCTGTGGGCGGACGCGAACTGCGAAGGGCACGGCCAAAAATAGGCGTTAAGCAGTGTTGATAATGGGAAAGGGACTGAACATTGGCCCGGTTCGGCGTGTCAAATCATTAGGAACTAGCCGATGGGCCCGGGGGTTGCGTTTGAGTATGGGTGTCGGTCGTAAGTCCAATGGATAGGATCGCGATGCAGAGAACCGGCAGGATCTGGATACGGGACGTTGTCGCCGCCGCGGCGTTAGGCGTGGCGCTGGCGGCTGTGGCCGTTATTGGCCATGCTCCTCGTCCCGTTCCTCTCAGCCCAGCGGCAAGTGCATCGCTCTCGGTCGGCACGCAGTATCTCGCCGAGCTCCGGAGTCGCTTCCACCGCCCATTCGGCGAAGCCCGGTCGCCGGCCTCGCTTCGCGCGGATGCGCTGCAGGCGCTTTACCTGGCGCGCGTCGAGAGTGGTGTGGGAAGTCCGTTCTATGCTGTTGAAGCCGCGCTACGAGATCCTTGGTTGCCGGATTCGATCCGGGCGAATCTGGCGAGCGCGATGCTCGCAGATGTGCTGACGATTTCGCCAGCTGCCGTCGGTGAATACGCGCTCGACAAGTTCGACGCGGACCTGGTGGATAGCGTTGTCCGCTCGTACTCGGAGCCACGGCGCGGGGAAGAGGTTGTGCGGATCGCGTTCGAGCTCGCCGCAGCGTCAGGGGCCGTCTCGCGATCCGAGGCTGCGGCTGCCGCCGACATCGCCGCTATGACGCGCGACGCCGAGTATGCGCGCCGCGACGTCGCTCGCCTCGTGACTGCTGCGCACAAAGGTGGATTGGCACCGCTGGAGCTGTTGCCGTTGTGGCGCGAAGAGCGGCGCTTCGACGTTGAGCGCCCGATCGTCTATCCGATCGATTGGGCGGCGTCGCGCGAGCTCGTGGCGAACGCCTCGAGAGTCTTCGAGCTGCTCGACGCGCGAGCCGGCAAAGGTGATCGCGCGGACGATTCTACGGCGGCGCGGCGGGTGCTCGTCGCCGATTTCGCCGTGCGCCACAGCGCACGTCAGGTCGCGAGCGCTCGAAACGCACCGCCATCACCCGCGATCTCCCAGGTCACGCCGACGCTCTCTTCCGCCCACCTCGCCTCGCCAGCGACGAACGAAGAAGAGCTGGCCGCAGTCTGGCTTGGCGTATCGAGCCTGCAGCCGAACGAGCGTACCAGCTGGGCGCGGGCCGTCGCGGCTTCCGCCGTTAGGCTGCGCACCAACGCGCAGGCGCGCGTCTGGTTCGCCGGCGACCATGCGCCGAAGGCGACCGAAGTCCAGCAGCGGCACGGTCTCAGCGCGATCTCGTTCGCGGCATCGCTGCGACCTTCGTGGCGCGAATTCGCGCTGCTGTCACTCGATCGCGCGCTGGTCGACGCGCGACGAGTGCTGCCGGATCTCGATCTTCGCGGCCTGCGTATTCACATCGGCATGAAAGCGGAGTGGCCGGCGCGCGCCATGGCGCTGCACGACCCGGAGTCGCGCACAATCTACTTCCCGTTAGGCACGGGCCCGGGCGTGCTGGCGCACGAGCTGGGTCACGATCTCGATTGGCAGGTGGCGCGAACTGTCTTTGGCGAACGGGGCATCTATGCCACCGACGGCACGGCGCGGCGCGCCTCGCCGATTCTGGCGGCGCCTGTCGAACGGCTGACGAGCGCGTCGGCGCTCTCTGCGCTGGCGCCGTCGCGCCACACGCTGAGCGCGCGCCCGACGGAGATTCTCGCGCGGCACGTCGACTGGATCATGGCGGCGGCGCTGGCCGACATGGGTCGCAGCAACGGCTTCCTCTCTACGGTGCAGGACGTGGGCGACGCGTTAGGCAACACATCGGCGCCCGAGCACAGCCAGATCGACGCGGCGGTGAGCGTTCTGGCGAGCGCCACGAAAGTCCCGCATCGCACCGTGGTTTCGGTGCACCGCGGAGCGGGGCGCGACCCACTCGTGCGCGACGTCGTCGCCAGAGCGCTGACGGTGAATCTGCGCATGCCGTGGCATCGCTGGGCGACCTCCGCCCTCGATGTGTTAGGCAATGCCGCGGCGATGTTTCGTCAGGCGGCAGATCCCGGTTTCGCGCGTTCCTGCGTCGCCGCCTCCGCGCGGGCGGCTGGCGAACCGGAGTGGATTGCTGACGTGAACGCGCTCGTCGCCGAAGCGCGCACCCGCGATGTCATCCGCCGTCTGCAGCAGTTCCCGCCACGGCGCCCGCTTGTACGTGATCCCGCTGGACGCGGCGGTCTCGCGACGGGCCCGGTCGATCCTGCCCAGCGTGCCCGCGCGACGGCGGTGCTCCGGCGCGAGATCGAGTGGCAGCTCGCGACCGACATGAGCGTGCCGCTGGTACAGGCTACCGAGGCCGGTGGCTCGATTCGCTGCGAACCTCGTTAGGATCGCTTGACTCGCGCGGGCGCTGGATGATGACCCGCGTCGGATACGCCAGGCTCACTCCCTCAGACTCGAAGCGGCGCAGCAGCGCCACATAGACGGCCTGCTTCAAATCCATGCCGACGTTGTAGTCCGGGTCGAGCGCGTAAAAGACGAATTCGTAGTCGAGCGATGATTCGGCGAACTTGGCGAGGTGCGCGCGGTCGAAGCGCACGTTAGGCTGCGCGAGGATTGCCTCGCGGATCATACCCGGGATGCGGGCCACCGTCGCAGGCGGCGTCTCGTACGTCACGCTGAGCGTCATCACCAGACGGCGCTCGCGCATGCGCGAGTAGTTGTGCAGTCGGGTTTTGAGCAGCTCGGCGTTGGAGTAGACGACCTCTTCGCCCTGTAGCGCGCGCACGCGAGTCGTTTTGAGACCGATGCGCTCGACCGTCCCCACCTGGCCCGCGACGTCTATAGTCTCACCCACGACAAACGGCTTGTCGACGACGATCGATAGCGCCGCGAAGAGATCGCCCAGAATGTTCTGCACGGCGAGCGCGATCGCGACGCCGGTGATGCCGAGTCCCGCCACGAGCGCGGTGACGTCGTAGCCGAAGGCGTTGAGCGTCGCGACGAGTACGAACGACCAGACAACAGCCTGTGCCAGGAATCCGACGGCGAAGACCGCGGTGCGACTCGCACTCTCCGTGTGGCGTCGCAGGTAGCCCGTCGTGAAGGCGCGAACGCCGGTGCCGCCCCAGAGCCCGAACTGGAGAGCGATTGCGACGATTGTCACCGCGCGCATCGTCGTCACGGCGCCAGTCGGCAGCGTCAGCACGGATGTCGCCGCGTGCAGCGCGATGACGACGATGAACAGGACATTCGTCGCTCCGAACACGGCCACGAATGCGTCGTCGACTTGGGTCGCGCTTCGCAGTGCGATCGTGGCGAGTCGCCGGCTCATCAGCGTCTTGAGCGCGAACAGTGCACCCGCGATCGCGATGAGAATCGCTGCGGCGGTGATCCACGCCCTCGGCGAATTCGCGTTCACAATCGCAAGGATTCGGTCAAGGAAATCCATAGAGCGCCAAGTACCCTAGAAAGTTGCTTGACAGGTAAGGGACTGTCCCGGACATTCTGTACACAATTCAACATCCAAAGTCGGAGCCTTCTTTCCTGGCGGCCGATAACAGCGGCTTTCATTTCGCGCGGTGCGAGATAGATGTCCGCCGTACGACCCTGTGCGGAAGACCCTCGAGAAACGCGTTGCGCTGACGCTTGTGTCCAGGTTCGGATCCGGGCAGAAGTGTTCCGCCAACTGACTAGTTGCAAGTCTGAGGTTTGTTGTGAAGGATCGAATTCTTCGCGGGCTTACCGGGCCGCAAATAGGCCTTGTGAGCCGGCGTGGCTTTGTACGAGCGGTGAGCGCGGTCGCTGGATCAGCCGCGTTAGGTAGCTTTGCTGCTACGTGTGGGGGTGACGGCGCCTCGGGGCCAGAGGAGCCGCCGCCGGTGGCGCCGGGAGCCATTCGGGGGATCGTGACGGACCTGCAGGGTGCCCCGCAGTCCTCGTTAGGTCGACTCTACCTCATGCGCCAAACCGGGCAACAGACTGGCCGCATCGCCGACGTCAACGCCGAAGGCCGCTTCACGTTCGACAACCTCGAGCCGCGCGACTACAAGGTGCGCTTTCACGGCGCGGCGCGCGCCTTCGTCCCGGACGGCATCGTGCACCCCTACCCAGTGACCGTGGAGTCAGGGAAGACGGCCGAAATCCAGGTGAAAGTGCAACTTGGCGTCGAAAACGAGATGGAAGTCGAGATCTACGCCGGCGACGACTTCTTCCAGCTGCAGCCTGACGGGCAAGAAAACGGCACGACGAGGGTGAAGGTGGGGACGACAGTCTGCTGGTACAACGTCGGCACCCAGCCGCACTCGATCACCGGCGGTCCGTGGCGCGATTCGGGCGACCTCAATCGTTCGCAGAATTTCATCTGGGTCGCGAATCAAGTCGGCGTTTTCCCCTATCGCTGCCGCTACCACACCCCGCATATGGCAGCGACTCTCGAGGTCATAGCGTAACTGCAGGGCTAGACACCTGAGCTCCTTCCCTCTTTCACAGACGTCGTTCCACTTCCCCATCTGTAACCCGCAAGGAGGCAGCATGTACGCGATTCGTTCACCAGGGCAGCTCCGCCCGCGTGCTCGATCGGTTTTCGTCACCGCCGCGCTTTTGTTGTTAGGCGCTACGGCGCAGGCGCAATCCGGCGTGATCGCGGGAACCGTATCTGACGCGAGCGGTCGCGGACTTTCGGCAGTCCGCCTCCAGGTCGTCGGTAGTCAGTCGCTCGCGGCCGGGACCGATGATCGCGGCCGGTATGTACTGCGAAACGTGCCGCCGGGAGCGCAGGTCCTGCGCGCCACGCGCCTCGGCTACCGCCCGGCGACGCAGACAGTCACGGTCCAAAACAATGACACGGCCCGCGTCAACTTCACGTTAGGCGAGAGCGCCGTCGAGCTTTCCCAGGTCGTCGTCACTGGAACGGGCGGCGCTGTCGAGAAGCGGCAGGTCGGCGCCTCCATCGGTCAGGTGGATGCGGCGAAACTGACCGAGTCGATGGCTGTCCCGAACGTTGGAAGCATGCTTTCATCCAAGGTCACGGGTCTGCGCGCGACGACAGTCGGTGGCGGCGTCGGAACAGGCCAGGACATTCGTATTCGCGGCACCGCGTCGCTCTCGCTGAGCCAGCGGCCGGCGGTGTACGTGGATGGCGTGCGCGTAGATACGCGCGCCACAGAATGGTTCAACAGCGGCGCGTGCTGCTCGTTTGGCGGTGGCGCGTCGACGGATCGTTTGGGTGACATCAACCCGAACGACATCGAGCGCGTCGAAGTGTTGAAGGGAGCCGCCGCGGCGACGCTGTACGGGTCGGAAGCGACCAACGGCGTCATCCAGATCTTCACCAAGCGTGGCCGCACGGGCGAGCGCGCGACGGAATGGAATCTTGGTGTCTCGACGGGCTTCTCGGAGCTTCGACACAACCTCGAGACGACCCAGTTCCCGCGCTTCGTCGGGCTTCCCGCGTTCGGCGGCGATGGAACACGCGCGCTTGACGCCAACGAGACGATGATCGAGAAGGGGCCATACTACGGCGTCGACCTGAGCGCCTCGGGCGGCACGCAGCGCAGCACCTACTTCGCCTCCTCGCAGTTCAGCAAGGAAGTCGGGTCGATTCAGCCGAACGATCAGGTAAAAGGAACCCTGCGACTGAACCTCTCATTTGCACCTAACGACAAGTGGACGATCGAGTCGCGCTCGGCGTATGTGCGAGATCGCATCAACGAGATTCAGGCCGGGAATAACTGGACGGCGCTGCTCGGCAACGCCATCAACGGCAACCCGCGCTCGGCGACGAAGGTGCGACCGTACGGTGAAGCGTGGGTGCCGGTCGCCGACATCAAGGCGATGACCACGCAGTCCGACGTTGACCGCTGGACCGGCGGCGTAACGCTGAATTACGCGTTCCGTCCGAACTTCACGCACCGCTTCACTGTCGGCGTGGATGCCGTAAACGACCACAAGGATCGCTTCTTCCCGTACGCCGGCAACTACGGTCCGGCAGGCGTGACGTTAGGCCAAAAGAACCTCGGACTGCGCAATTACAAGACGTACACGGTGGACTACCTGGCGCAGTACAACTTCAAGCTGCTTGGCATCGATCACAGTCTCTCCGCGGGTGGCCAGGGTTTCTCAGAAGTTGAGAGCCTGCTGTACGGCATCGGCAATACGTTTGCCGGCCCGGGCGTGAACTCGATCAGCTCAGCCGCTACGACCTCGTCGCGCGAAGAGTACACGAAGACCGTCAACCTCGGCGTGCTGGCGCAGAATCGCATGTCCTGGAGAGATCAGCTCTTCATGACCGTTGGACTCCGCGTCGACGGCAACAGCGCGTTCGGAAAAGACTACGGCTACAAGAAGTATCCCAAGGTCGATCTGTCGTACGACATGATGAAGGGCGGCTATCTACCCAACTGGGTCAGCGCAGCGCGTGTGCGCGCCGCTTACGGCGAAGCCGGGAAGATGCCGGGGCCGTTCGACTCGTTCACCAGCTATGCCTCGACGCCGGTCTTCGCGTCCGGCATCGGCATCGTGCCGCTGAACCCGGGCAACGCCGACCTGCGTCCGGAGAAGTCTGTCGAGAAAGAAGTCGGATTCGAGTTCGGCTTCCTCAACGACCGCCTAGGCGTCGAATGGTCTGTCTACAGACAGACGACGCTCGACGCGATCGTGCAGAAATCCAATCCACCGTCGGCTGGATTCAGCCAGGCCAAGCGCGTCAACGTGGGCGAGGTCCGGAACGACGGATGGGAAGGGTCGGTGAACTACCAGGTCTATGCAAGTGGCCGCACCGACTGGACCACAGGCGTTAGGCTCGACGGCAACACGAACAAGATCGTTGACCTTGGAGGCGTGAACCTCGGCAACAACTTCCGTTTGCCGCTCAAGAAAGACGGGAAGACGACCTACTATCCGATCGGCGGCGTCTGGGATCGTAAGCCGACAGGATTCAGCGTGCAACGCACCGGAACGGATCCCACGTTAGGCGACTGCACCAAGCTGTCGTACGGTTGCCCCGTGACGACGCGTAGCGATACGGTCATGTACTTTGGCCCCGGCCTGCCGAAATGGAACGCGTCGTGGTCCAACCAGGTGCGCTACAAGTCGTTGACGTTCTACGGCCTCCTGTCGATGGAGCGCGGCGCATGGTTCGGCAACGGCGATCGCGCCTATCGCATCCGTCAGGGTGGATCGGATGAATACCTGCAGCACCTCGGGCCCAACGGCGAGCGGACGTTCAAAGCCGACTCCGTTGCGCAATTCGCCAGCATCCTGAACTACAACGACAAGCGCGACAACGTCCGGCTTCGCGAGCTCTCGCTGACATGGCAGATTCCCGAGCGCCTATCGAGCTCGTTCAAAGTCGGTCAGACATCTTTGACCCTAACGGGACAGAACGTGTGGTGGTGGGACGACTGCCACTGCGTCGATCCGAACATGAACTGGGCGGGCGCCAGCTCGTTCAATTTCAATAACGGCTTCTTGATGCAGCCTGCTCCGAGAGTATTCCGGGTGCAAGTCCGGACCAGATTCTAGCGATAGCCTAACGAAACCACATACTCGAGACTAATAGCCATGAGTCTACATACTCTTACGTTGCGCGCGGGCCGCATCGCGCTGCATTCAGCCGCGGGAGCGCTGTTCCTCGCGGGAATGGCCTGCAGCGGCGCGCTGGACGTTCCCAATCCGCAAGCCTTCGGCGACGACGCTCTCAACAACCCCATCATCCTCAAGACTGTCGCCGACGGCGCCGAGGGTTCGGTGCATCAGGCGTACGACGACATGATTCAGATAACTGAGCTGAACAGCGACGACATGGAGTCGACGTCGACGTGGATCGATTGGGAGGATATTTCCGAAGGCCGCCTGCGTCACGACTGGCCAACGCCGGGATCGTTCTCTTTCCCGCAAGACCTATTGCTACGCGCGCGCTTCGCGGCGCAGAGCGCCAAGGAGCGCGTTGACAACGTCCTCGGCACGGCTGCTGGAACGAGTCCGCTCCGTGCTCAAGTGATGCTGATGGACGCAATCGCCGACCTCCTGTTCGGCATGTCAGCCTGCGAGGGGCCGTTGACCGCGGATGCCGCGAGATCGCCCGACACGGAGTTCTTCAAGCAGGCAGTAACGAAGTTCACGGCGGCGTTGACCGCGGCTCAGGCCATTAGTGGTGACGCGGCGGCGAAGGCCAAGTGGACCGATGTTGCATATGCGGGACGAGCCCGCGCAAACCTCCTGGCGGGCAACTACGCGGCTGCCAAGACCGACGCGCAGGCAGTGTCGGCTGGCTTCGTGTACAACGCGCTCTATCAGGAGCTGGCACAGAGCGCGACTGGCAATCAGTTCCACCAGAACCGAAATCGGTCGGGTGGATTGCGGCGCATGTACCACGCGCGCGTGCACGAAATTGATCCAGCTCCAACTGGCACAGGTGAGGCGTACCTGCGCGACTGGTTCGACAACACGAAGGACGACAAGCGCATGGCTGTCACGCGCAAGACAGGACAGCTCGGCGTGAACAACCGCTTCGCGTATTACGGCATCACCAAGTACAACGACCGCAACGCGCCGATCCGGATGTTCTCGAAGATCGAGATGACACTGATCGAGGCAGAAGCCGCGTTCCGCGTCAACGACTATGCGACAATGACAACCCTGCTCAATTCATTGCGCACGCGGGCGGGAGTTGCTTTGCCGGCGATTCCAGTCCCAGCATCGGCCGCGGAAGCGCAAGCCGCGCTGCTCAACGAGCGGCAGGCCGAGCTCTTCGTCGAAGGTCACCGCCAGCAGGATCTGCATCGCTTCAACATGGTCAATTCGTTGTTAGGGCCTGGGCACGCGACAAAGCTGCCACTGTCGCGCAACGAGATCCTGAACAACGCCAACATGACGGACGGCGGCGGCGCTTGCCCGAGCGTTTCCTAGCGACGGAGGAGCAGTAGACGGCAGAGTGCAAAGAGGGGGCGGCCGCCATTTCCGGACCGCCCCCTTGTTCTGAATCAATGGGGGTCAGACCCCATTTATCGTGACAGCGAGTCTTGAGGTCGTCGCGTAACTCCGTAGGCTACCAACAATCACTCTATCCCCTGGCACTAGGCGGACACTATGATCGGCCGACACACACTCAAGTTCGCGAGCCTAACGCTGCTCGGCGCAGCGCTCGCGGCGCCCGCGTTCGCGCAAGCGAACTACTCGCGAGCGGAACAGCTGCTCAGTTGGAACACGGACAAGCTCGTGTCAGGCGATCAGGTGAATCCGCAGTGGCTCAAGGACGGCAACCGCTTCTGGTATCGAAACAAAACGGCTGATGGCGCCGAATTTGTACTCATCGATCCAGTCGCGAATGCGCGGCGGCTGCTCTTCGATCACATGAGACTGGCAGTTGCGATGTCGACGGCGGGGGACACCGCGTTTGACGGCAAGCGACTTCCATTCAATACGTTCAAGTTCACGAGCGACGGGGACAACGAAAATGAAATCGAATTCAACACTGGGAAGCGGCGATTCGTGTGCAACATTACCAGCTATCGTTGCACCGTTGGGGACACGCTTAAAAGTGATCAGCCCTACGTCCTCTCGCCCGACAAAAAAAAGGAAGCCTTCATCCACAACTACAACCTCTACGTCCGCACGCGAGGGCAAGCGGACAGCACGCAGCTAACGACGGACGGAATTCAGTGGTTCTCGTACGGCCTCGCTGAGCTGCGTCCCTTCCAGACGTTTCGGCCACAAGGGGCGCGACGGCCGTTGTTGCGCTGGTCGCCGGACGGCAAGAAGATCGTGGTCTATCGAGTGGACGAGCGCAACGTCGGCCACATGCACTATCTGTCGATGACGTCGCAGCGCGTTAGGCACTTCTCGCAGCCGTACGCCCTCCCTGGCGATTCGGTGGTGCCGTTCCCGCACATCTATGTCGTTGACGTAGCGACAAAGCAGGTCGTTGAAGCCAAGATCAGTCCCCGGCCCAATCAGTTAGGCATCGGCGGATCGGCAGTCGACTCGGCCTGGAGCGAAACGTCGGACAAGGTGCACGTCGCCTTCCAGACGCGCGGCTCGAAGAGCTCCTACCTCGGCGAGATCAACGCGGCGACAGGCGACTGGCGCGTGATCGCGCGCGACACGGGGAAGACATACACCGAAATCAGCAATCCTCAGGATCCCGCCTCGTGGTACGTGACCAAAGACGGCAAAGACGCTTTCTGGTGGTCAGAGCGCGATGGCTGGGGACACCTCTATCGCTTCGACGCGACCGGTGTCGCGAACATTACATCGACTGACGGCGACGGCAGCTTTTCGATGGCGCCGGAGCCCAAGGCGCAACTGACGACGGGCGCATGGCAGGTCGGCCGCATCTCGTACGTCGACGAGACGGCGAAGCAGATCTACTTCACAGCGCGAGGCCGCGAGGCGAACACGTTCCTCTACTATCCCAAGCTGTATCGCATGGGATACGACGGAAGCAACGTCACCGTCGTGACGCCGGAAGAAGGCTTCCATCAGATCTCCTTCAGTCCGAGCGGGAAGTATTTCGTCGACACGTATTCGAAGATCGAAACTCCGCCTGTATCAGTTTTGCGCTCGACTGCGACAGGTGCTGTCGTTCGCAAGCTCGAGGAGGCGGACGTATCGCGGCTCAAGGCGATCGGGTGGCGGCCCGGCCAGGTGTTCAGCGTGAAGGCGCGCGATGGCGTCACGGACATCTACGGCGTGCTGTATCTGCCGCCTAACGTGGACTCGACAAAGAAGTATCCCATCATCACGCACATCTATCCCGGCCCGCAGGTCGGCAGTGTCGGCGCCTGGACCTTCAAGAACGGCGGCGAGCAGTTCTCGCTGGCGGAACTTGGCTTCGTGGTGATTCAGCTCGATCACCTTGGCACTCCGCTCCGCTCGAAGGCGTTCCACGACAACTACTACGGCTTCTTTGGCGACAACGGGTTGCCGGATCACATCACGGCGATCAAGCAGCTCGCGTCACGCTATCCGTTCATCGATGCGGATCGCGTAGGGATTTTCGGACACTCGGGCGGCGGCTTTGCGTCGACGGACGCGATCCTGCGCTATCCCGAGTTCTTCAAAGTCGCCGTGAGTGGCGCGGGAAATCACGACAACCGCAGTTACAACATCTATTGGGCCGAGAAGTATCAAGGACTCATGAACCGCGACACGGTGAAGAAGACAGACAACTTCGCAACGTCGGCCAACAAGACGATGGCGAAGAATCTGCGCGGTCACTTGCTGCTCATGCACGGCGACATGGATGACAACGTGCATCCGGCGAACACGATTCAGGTCGTGGACGAGTTGATCAAGGCGAACCGCACATTCGATCTCATCGTCGCTCCGAACCGTGCACACGGACTCAATGAGCCGTACTTCATTCGCCGGCGCTGGGACTATTTCGTGCAACACTTGTTAGGCCAGACGCCGCCGGACAACTATCTCATCATCGAGCCCACGAACAATCCGCGGGCAGCGGTGCAGACGCCGGATGATGAGGACCAGCCGGCTGTCCTGCGGATCTGGCCGATAATGCCGATAAATCCATAGGGGCTAGGGGATAGGGGATAGGGCATAGAGCCTAACGCCATCTAACGGCCCCGCGGCGAGTACCACACGCGGGGCCGTTCCTTTTCCGGGGAAACAGCTCATGAAACGACTGCTGCCGCTCGTTCTGCTACCGAGTGCTGCTTTGGGCCAGGGGACGCGCACCGACTATGCGCGCGCCGAGCAGTTGTTAGGCTGGAATGCGCAGGAACTCGTGCTGCACGACGCGCCGCGCATCCGCTGGCTGTCCGGCGATCGCTTCTGGTACCGGGATCGTGCCGAGAAAGGGTACGAGTTTGTCATCGCCGACGCGGCGACAGGTGCCAAACGGCCGGTCTTCGATCACGTGCGCCTCGCGGCACAGCTTTCGGAAGCGGCCGACACGACGTACGAACCATACAAGCTCCCGTTCCGGGATTTCACATTCGAGGATGGCGAGAAGGCAATCCGCTTCAGCGTGGCACGCTCGAAGTTCTGGAAGTGCGACCTAACGAGCTATGTCTGTACCGGACCGGACACGGTCGCGCACTACAAGACAAGCGACGTCAAATCACCGGACGGGAAGTGGCTCGCGTTCGAGCGCGGCGGCAACCTCTGGATGCGGGCGAACGACGCGAACGCGACGGACGGCGCCGGCGCCGAGGAGGTCCAGCTCACGACGGACGGAACGGCCGAGTACGGCTACGCCGTGGCGAACGTCGGCTGCTGCGGGCAGGTCACGAGCGTGCGCAACAAGGCGGAGCTGCGGCCCTACGTGCTCTGGTCTGCTGACTCCAAGCGTTTGGTCACGCACCGCTTCGACATGCGCGGCGTTAGGCAGATGTATCTGCTCGAAACGAAGAATCCGGGGCCGATTCTACATTCGTATCGCTACGCGCTGCCCGGTGATTCTGTGATCCCGAAGCTCGAGTTGTACGTATTTGACGTCGGGAGCCGGCGTGGGGTGAAGGTGGATCAATCGGCGGCGGACGTCATCAATACGAGCTGCTGCTGGTTCAGCACCGACACCGTCTGGAAGGACGTGCGCTGGACGCCGCAGGGTGACCAGGTCTTCTTCACGTTAGGCAAGCGCGGCTACAAGGAGCTGTCGCTGTACGTCGCCGATCCGGCGACCGGGTCGACGCGCAAGGTTCTGACTGAAACGGGGAAAACCTACGTCGAGACGAACCAGAACTCGGGTGGTGTTCCCAATTGGCGTCCGGCGGCTGGCGCTCGCGAGATCGTCTGGTGGTCGGAGCGAGACGGTTGGGGGCATCTCTACTTGATCGACGCGGCGACCGGTGCAGTGAAGAACCGGATCACAGCTGGCGACTGGATGGTGAGCGACCTCTTGTGGGTCGACGACGCGCTGCGCACGGTCTACTTCACGGCGCGTGGTCGCGAGAAGGGCGATCCGTACTTCCGCTATCTCTATCGCGCGCGTCTCGATGGCAGCGGCCTCGAGCGCCTAACGTCCGAGGAAAGCGACCACGAGGTGCAAGTCTCGCCCAGTGGCAAGTATTTCGTCGACAGCTACTCCAAACCCGACGCACCGCCGGTCACGGTGATCCGCCGAGCGGACGGGACCGTCGTTCGCGAGCTGCAGCGTGGCGACATCACTCGCCTCCTCGCGGCCGGCTGGACGATGCCGGAACCGCTCATCGTGAAGGCGCGTGACGGTAACACGGAGCTGCGCGGATTGCTCTGGCGTCCGGCGCAGTTCGATTCGAGCAAACACTATCCAATCATCGATTACATCTACCCGGGTCCGCAGATCGGTTCGATCGGATCGCGCCAGTTCCGGGCAAACCCGAGCGGGAATGCGCGAGCGCTCGCGGAGCTGGGCTTCTTCGTGCTTCAGGTCGACGCGTTAGGCACGCCCGGTCGCTCCAAGGCGTTCCACGACTTCTATTATGGGAACATGGGGGACAACGGGATTCCGGATCACATCACGGCAATCAAGCAGGTCGCGCTCAAGTACAGCCAAGTGGATCTGGATCGCGTCGGCATCTTCGGGCATTCTGGCGGCGGCTTCTCGTCCACGGATGCGATCCTGCGCTATCCCGACTTCTTCAAGGTTGCCGTCTCGTCCGCGGGGAACCACGACAATCGCAGCTACGACTATACCTGGGGGGAGAAGTACCATGGTGTTCTCAAGAAGCTGAGCGATTCCACGGACTCGTTCGACAGCCAGTCGAACTGGCGGCTCGCGAAGAACCTGCGCGGCAAGTTGCTTCTGATGTATGGGACGCTGGATGACAACGTGCACCCGAACGCCACGCTCTTGCTAGTCGACGAGCTCATCAAGGCGAACAAGGAGTTCGACATGCTGGTTATGCCGAATCGCAACCACGGCTTCGCGAACGAACCGTATGTGATCAAGCGGACGTGGGACTACTTTGTGCAGCACTTGTTAGGCAAGGCGCCGCCTGAGGGCTACGTGATTCGCCAACCGGTGACGCCATGAAGGTCTTAGGGATAGGGGTAGGGGTAGGGGTATTCGTTGCTCTGACGGCGAGCGTCGCACAAGCGCAGCGGCCAGCCGTGGGGCCCGCGGTGCGGCAGTTTGTGCGCAGTGACGCGGCCGTCATCGCGCTCACGAACGCGCGCGTGATCGACGGCACCGGCGCCGCAGGGCGTGACGGGCAGACGATCCTCATTCAGGACGGCAAGATCGCGGCGTTAGGCGCGACGGGCAGTGTTACGATCCCACCAGGTGCCGAGACGATGGACCTTGCTGGTAAGTCGGTGCTGCCGGGGCTCGTCATGGTGCACGAGCATCTGTTCTATCCAACTGGTCCCGGGACGTACGGGCAGCTTGGCCTGAGTTTTTTGCGGTTGTATCTCGCTGGCGGCGTCACGACGATGCGCACCGGCGGAAACATGAGTGGCTACGCCGACATCAGCTACAAACGCGGCATCGACTCCGGAGTCGTGGCAGGACCGGCGATGGACGCGACGGCGCCATATCTCAATGGCGGGCCGTTCCCGCTGCGGCAGGTGCGCGTCCTCAAAGGCCCGGAAGACGCCCGAAAGATGGTCGCATATTGGGCAGACGAAGGCGCGACGTCGTTCAAGGCGTACATGCAGATCACGCGCGCCGAGTTAGGCGCCGCGATCGAGGAAGCGCATAAGCGCGGGCTCAAGGTGACCGGGCACCTCTGTTCGGTCACCTTCGCCGAAGCGGCGAAGCTCGGCATCGACGATCTCGAGCACGGATTCATTGTCGCGACCGACTTCGCGCCTAACAAGCAAGCCGACGTCTGCACCAATTCGCGGGGGTTCGATGCAGTGGACCCGGCCGGACCAGCCGCGCGGGAGCTCATCCGCGAGCTTGTCGCGCGCAAAGTCGCAATAACATCCACCCTAACTGTGTTCGAGACCTCCGTCCCGGGACGACCCGTGCCGCCGGGCCTCGACGTTCTTGTTCCACAGCTGCGCGAGCAATTCGAACGGCAGCACGCAGCGATTGCTCGGCAAACTGATACGACGCGACTCGCTGGGCTCAAGAAAGAGATGGCGATGGAGCTCGCATTTGCGAAGGCCGGCGGACTGCTCGTCGCTGGTACGGATCCAACTGGGTATGGCGGCGTTATTCCTGGCTACTCAAATCAGCGGCAACTGGAGCTTCTGGTTGAGGCTGGATTCACACCGCTCGAAGCGA
This sequence comes from Gemmatimonadaceae bacterium, assembly GCA_036555845.1. Taxonomy (GTDB): domain Bacteria; phylum Gemmatimonadota; class Gemmatimonadetes; order Gemmatimonadales; family Gemmatimonadaceae; genus DASYRX01. The sequence goes on from DATBKN010000539.1 coordinate 37,203, forward strand.
TCAGCATCGGGACGCTGAATGGCGCGAAGTACTTGGGGCGCGAGGCGCAGATCGGCACGATCGCTGTAGGGAAGCAGGCTGACCTCATGGTTGTAGCCGGGAATCCCGCCGCGCGAATAGGCGACGTGCGCAACGTGGAGATCGTCTTCCGGTTAGGCGTCGCCTATGATCCCAAGAAGCTGATCGAGTCCGTCAAGGGAAGCGTGGGGCTGTATTAGGTCAGAGGCCCGAGATGAAACGTTCGATGAAACATCCATGTGCTCGTAAGAGCCGTAATTACAGGGTCCCGCAGAGTCATCAGCAAAAGTGGGAACTTCGATCATCTGCGTGGCACTATTACGGAAGCCACCTCGAGTAACCCAATGATTATTCGTTCCAAGTCCAAGAACGACATCGTCAGCTCCGAAATCACGTCGGAGTCTGCCTACGTCAACCGACGCCAGTTCCTGAAGGACACCGGGCTTATCAGCTTGACCGCCGGGGGGATTCTGGCTGCCTGCCGTGAAGAGGCGTCGGCGGCGCATACACAGGACCTCAAGGCGGAGCAGACGCCGTACGAGGACGTCACGAGCTACAACAATTTCTACGAGTTCGGGACCGACAAAGAGGATCCCAAAGCCAACGCTCAGCAATTCAAGACGAAGCCGTGGAGCGTGAAGGTCGAAGGGCTCGTGAGCAAGCCGGCCACATACCAGCTGGAAGATTTCATCAAGCCGTACAAGCTCGAAGAGCGGATCTATCGACACCGCTGCGTCGAAGCGTGGTCCATGGTGATTCCGTGGCTGGGCTTCCCGATGTCCGATTTGATCAAGCGCGTGGAGCCATTAGGGTCGGCCAAGTACATCGAGTTCACCACGCTGCTGGATCCGAAACAGATGCCGGGTCAGCGGCTGCCGTATCTCGAGTGGCCGTACGTGGAAGGTCTGCGTCTCGACGAGGCGATGCATCCGCTCGCGATATTTGCCGTGGGGTTATACGGCAAGACGCTGCCTAACCAGAACGGCGCGCCTCTCCGGCACATCGTACCGTGGAAGTATGGCTTCAAGGGCTGCAAGTCGATCGTGCGCATTCGATTCACGGACAAGGAACCGCGCACGGCGTGGAATATCGCGGCGCCGCAGGAGTACGGTTTCTATGCGAATGTGAATCCCGAGGTGGATCATCCGCGCTGGAGCCAGGCGACTGAGCGGCGCGTGGGCGAATTCCGCAGACGTAAGACGTTGATGTTCAACGGGTACGCCGATCAGGTGGCGAGCCTGTACTCGGGAATGGACCTGCGGAAGCTCTACTAGTGGGGGTTGGGGCGCGGGGCGCGACGGACCAAGCGGGAGTTCAAGAGTCCGAACGACAGCGGGGGGCCCCCCCCGCTGTTCAATCTGCGGCAACTTCGCCGCCACGCGTTAACCGAAAACGCGCCAGCATTCCCAAAGAGCCGCCTTACCTTCACGCGGTCATCATCGTGCTGTGCTGCCTCCCATTCATCTGGGGAGGTTTGGCCCTCTATTCCGACGCCTTCCGTGGCACTAGCTACCTCACTGCGGAACCTGTCAAAGAGATCGAACATTACACCGGGAAGTGGATACTCCGCTTCCTCGCGCTTACTCTAGCGATCACGCCCGCCATCGCCATCACGCGATTGGGATGGCTCGTCCGCTATCGGCGCACCTTCGGTCTCTTCGCGTTCGGCTACGCGTGCACCCACTTCCTGCTGTACCTGACGCTCGATCTGCAGCTCGCCTTCTCGGACATCTGGGAAGACATCAGCAAGCGCATTTACATCACCATTGGATTCACTGCGTTGCTGTTGCTGGTACCCCTCGCGCTAACATCAACCAAGGCCTCGATCAGACGGCTCGGCGGCAAACGCTGGAACGCGTTGCATCGCCTGATCTACGTCACCTGCGTGTTGGGTGTCATTCATTTTTGGATGTCGGTCAAGCGCGACGTCACGTCGCCGATTCTCTTTTCGCTGCTCTTCGCCACGTTGCTCGGCTGGCGCCTCTTTCGCGCCAGACGTTCGCGCGCTGCCTAACGCCACTTCTCGCGGCGAGCATCGCCTGCGCCGATTCCACGGCGACGACGCTCGCGCCGGCTGTACCTGAAACCGAGCTCTCCGCCGGCACGGCAACTGTATTAGACGCATCCGGCCGCGCCTTCCAGCTGCCGATCCCCACGCTCGTCGGCACGCGGCTCGAGCGTCACACGCTCGGCGACTCGCTCTTCAGTCTGGGATTCCTCGACGGCCTCACGGCATCGCCGACTGCGCCTAACGTGGGATTGGGTCCCCTGTTCAACAATACGTCCTGCTTCGCGTGTCACGAGCAGAACGGCCGCGGGCAGCCGCCGCTAGCGCCGCGCGCCTATCGCGGGATGCTCTTCCGTCTGAGCGTCCCGCCGATCTTCGGCGACGACCCTCCGCGGCCGGTGCCGAGCTTCGGCGGCCAGCTGCAAAACCGCGCCGTCGCCGGCTTTGCCGCCGAAGGGACCGTCGACATCACACTGGAACGGGTGACGGGTCAGTTCCAGGACGGCACGACCTACGAGCTGCAGCGTCCCACGTATCGCATCGCCTCGCCGTACGTCGAAATGCCGCCTAACGTGCAGCTCTCGCCGCGCATCGCGCCGCAAATCGTGGGGCTCGGCCTCCTCGAAGCGGTGCCCGACCCGGAGATCCTCATGCGCGCGGATCCCAACGATCGCGACGGCGACGGCATCTCAGGAAAGCCGAACGTTGTATTCGGCGGCATCACTGGAGAACGAAAGCTCGGTCGCTTCGGACACAAGGCCAGCACTGCCTCGCTGCTGATTCAGACGGCCACGGCATATAACGAGGATGTCGGAGTCACGTCGCCCCTTCTACCCACAGAGAATTGTGCGCTACAGCATCCCATTTGCGGCCCGCACGCTCCCGACATCACGCTCGACCACGTCCAGATCGTTGCCTTCTACACACGCACACTGGCGGTTCCCGCGCGGCGCAACGTGCGCGACACCGACGTCAAACGCGGCGCCGAGCTTTTCACCCGCGCGGGATGCTCGGCGTGCCACACGCCGACGCTTCATACCGACGCGACAAATGTGGAGCCTGAGCTGGCACACCTAACGATCCACCCGTACAGCGATCTTCTGCTGCACGATATGGGACCGGACCTCTCCGACGGGCGTCCCGACTTCCGCGCGTCCGGAAGCGAATGGCGCACGCCGCCGCTCTGGGGAATCGGACTTTCCGGCTTCGTCACCGGCCACACGCGCTTCCTCCATGACGGGCGAGCCCGCAATCTGGAGGAAGCGGTGTTATGGCACGGCGGTGAAGCGCAGCGAGCGCGCGATTTCTACCGCAGTCTCAGCAAGAACGAACGCGACGCGCTGCTGAAGTTTCTGAGCTCGCTCTGACGCGACCGGAGCCTAACGCGGCTGACCGACCACGAAAACCTGCTGGCTCACATTCGCGAGAGCAGCAGGCATGTCGACGCCGTCGAGCCAGCGAACCGTGCGGCGTAACCCGTTCGCGCGAACCATGATGCGGTGATCGCGCCGATCGCAGCACGTGTTACTTGGGACATACTCCGCGTCGAGTGACGCGAATTCCTTGCTTGCTGCGGCCGTGAAAAGTGCATCCACTTCCGCGGCGGTCATCGTGCGGATCACACGCGCCGGAAAGACGCACTCCTCTTTCAGTTGCTCACAGAGCTCGGGTGCGCCAGCGGAAACGACGCCGGTGGCGCTATCGACACTGTGCGCGAACTTCATGTACGCAATCCCACCCACGCCGAAGTACTCGATCCGCGCCGCCCTGGTATCCGGCTCCAAAAGATTGTTCGACGTTGCACATGCTAGGGCGGCGCCTGCTGCACTCAGTGCTAGGATTTTCGAAACGAATCTGAACGACATCTTTCACCACACCTCATGAGGTACTGTCTGTAGCGTGTTGCCACGCACCGACTACGACACACTCGTTGTCACATCCCCCGGACTCGAAGACGTAACGCAGCGCGAACTCGCCGCGCTAGGCGTCACGCCGAGCGCACGAGCGGAGCCTGGCATCATCCCCGTGTGCGTTCCCCAGAGGACGTTATACACCATGAACTTGCACCTGCGCACCGCGAGTCGCATAACGGTGCTGGGGGCCAACTTCCGCGCGCGCACGTTCGCCGAACTGGAGCGCCGAGCCAAGGCCGTACCCTGGGATGAGTGGCTCCGGAATGACACGCGAGTGCGACTGCGCGTTACGTGTCGTAAGTCACGCCTATATCACTCGGACGCCGTTGCGGAACGCGTGGCCGGCGCCATCGCCGCACGCACGCGAGCCCTGGTCTCTGCCGACAATTCGGCGGATGACGATGACCCGTCGGCACAACAGCTGATTCTCGTTAGGCTTCTGCGCGATGACTGCACGATTCGCATCGATACGTCAGGCGCGCACCTGCATCGCCGTGGCTATCGTCAGGCAGTGGCCAAAGCTCCGCTGCGCGAAACGCTCGCCGCCGCGATGCTACTCGCCGCGAAGTGGAATATCGGCGCTCCTCTGATCGACCCGTTCTGTGGTTCAGGCAGCATCGCCATCGAAGCAGCGCTCCTCGCACGCAACATCGCGCCCGGCATCCGACGCGAGTTCGCTTTCATGAACTGGCCGACGTTCGATAGCTCCGCATGGAGCGCGACGCTCGAGCACGCGCGAACACACGAACGCAATGCCGCGCCCGCTCCGATCATCGCCGCAGACCGTGACGAAGGAGCGATCGAGGCAACTCGCGCAAACGCGCAAAGGGCCGGCGTGCTCGCTGACATCGACGCACGTTGTCAGCCGCTCTCCGCACTCGAGCCCCCGGCAACGCCAGGCTGGCTCGTCAGCAATCCACCGTACGGAGTGCGAGTCGGTGAGCGGCACCGTCTGCGCGATCTTTATGCAGTGATAGGCCGGTTGAGCCGCGAGCGCCTGCGCGATTGGCACATCGCGCTGCTGAGCGCACACCCGGAACTGGACGCCCAACTGGCACTGCCGCTGGTGGAGACCTTCAGAACGACCAACGGAGGACTCAACGTGCGGCTAGTCTCGCGTGTACCTTTGGAACCGCCAGCTGGCGGCGCGACGGCAGCAACGATATCGCGTTAGGCGACGCCGGCAGCAGCTTGCGATGACTTTTAGTCCCCCGCGAAGACCAGTATCCGGCGAATCAGTCTCTACCGTCCTCACACAACCGTGGACGCAAGAGATGGAGTTCGTGCACGCGCTCACGCGCAAGCTCGCGGCCGTGCACGACACGCAGGCGCTGCTCACCGAGCTTTGCGACTCGGTCCTTTATCTCGCGCATGCCGACGGGAGCGCTGTCGTTAGTCCCGCGGACAATGATGAAGTGTGCGTGGAGGCTGTGGCGGGAGCGGGGACGCTTCGAGTGGGTGCTACTTATCCGCTCGCGGGCTCGATCACGCTGAGCGCCATCAGCAAGCGTCGGCTCGTCATCGAGCGCGACTATGCGAGCCGAGCAACGGCGCAACCGCTGAGAACTTCGCGCGGGCCGATTGGCGAGATGCTCGCGGCTCCGCTCATCGCCGCGAAGAATGACGTTCTTGGCGTTCTGCTCGCTTGGCGCGCACGCGAGGCCGGCAGTTTCATTCCTGCAGACATCGATCGCGTGCAGCTCTTCGCGGACTTTGCGTCGATCGTGCTCGACAAGTCGCAACTAGCCGAGCGCGCCTCAGCAGCGAACCAGGCCAAGAGCGCATTTCTGGCGACGCTGTCGCACGAGTTACGCACGCCGGTCGCCGCGCTTGTCGGCTATGGCGAGCTGCTGGCAGACAACGTCGCTGGAGAACTGAGTGCCCCGCAGCGCGATCTCGTCGAGCGCATGCGCAGCGTGACCGAACACCTTTCGGCGATCATCGATCAGCTGCTCAGCTTCTCAGCGATCGAAGGCGGACGCGAAGTCGTGCGGCCGGGAACGATCGTTGTCGGTGACATGCTCGCCGCGATCGCGATCGCGATCGAGCCGCAGGCGCGTCGCAAGGGATTGCAGGTGCTTCTCGATCTATCCGCTGCTCCCGAAACGATCGAGTCGGACGCTGACAAGGTCCGGCGGATTCTCGTGAGTCTGGCCGAAAATGCGGTCAAGTTCACGGATGTCGGTCAGATCACGCTGTCCTCGACTGAAGTTGCCGGGATGGTGCGCTTTGACATTTGCGATACGGGGCCGGGCATACCGCGCGAGGCGCATCGCAAGATCTTCGAGCCATTCGCTCAACTAGAGCCTGGTCTCACGCGCCGACATGGGGGGACGGGTTTGGGGCTGTTCATCGCGCAGCGGCTCGCGGGGCTGCTCGGCGGCTGCGTTCAGGTAATCTCAGAACCTGGTGAAGGATCGACATTTACACTGCTGATCCCGACGCAGCTCGAGGTGGAATAGGCAGGACACTCATTCGATAGCTCGGCTATGAGCGCGGGTTAGATTCCGCCACATGAGTGCTTCGTCCTCCAGCGTCTTCAACGACGCGTACATCGCCGAGCTTTTCGAGAATTACCAGCGCGACCCCAATTCGGTCGACGCGTCCTGGCGCCAGCTCTTTCGTCTGGCACAGGCGCTCGGCGCGGGGATGGCGCCACGCCAGGGCGGCGGGGAGACGACGGTCTCCGCCGAGCCGGCCTATTTGCGGAAGGTGGCCGGAGCGGCCGCGTTGATCGATGGCATCCGGCATTACGGCCATCTGGCCGCGCAGCTCGACCCGTTAGGCGCCAGGCCGCCGGGTGCTGCCGAGCTGACTCCCGAGTTCTATGGCATCACCACGGAGGACTTGGCGCACGTACCGGCAATCGCGTTAGGCTTCGATCTCGGTTCCGCGGCCGACGTCGCCGACCGCCTGCGTCAGATCTATTCGGGAACGATCGGCTACGAGTTCATGCACCTGGAAGAAGAAGCCGAGCGCTT
>DATBKN010000540.1:0-5691 GCA_036555845.1 Gemmatimonadaceae bacterium
GCACAGACAGACCCGCACATGGCTAAAGCGCGCCGAGTATTGCGCGCCGTGCCGCTCGTCGACGGCCACAACGATCTACCTTGGGCGATCCGGGAGTTCGCACAAGCGCCACGCGACGTGGATGCATACGATCTGCGCAAAGCAACGTCGGGCCACACCGACCTCGCCCGACTGCGCAAAGGAATGATCGGCGCGCAGTTCTGGAGCATCTATATCCCCGGCGAAATCAAGGACTCAGGCTTTGCGCGCGTTCAGCTGGAGCAGTTCGACATCGCTCGGCGTACGATCGCCAAGTATCCCGATATGCTGGAGTGGGCCCTCACCGCCGATGCGATTCGTCGTGCGCACGCGCACGGCCACGTTGGCTCCCTGCTCGGTCTGGAAGGCGGCCACGCCATTGAAAACTCGTTAGGTGCGCTCCGCGTGTACTATGACCTTGGCGCGCGCTACATGACGCTCACGCACAACGTGACGCTCGATTGGGCCGACGCCGCGTTGGATCAAGCCAAGCACGGCGGTCTCACGAAGTTCGGCGAGGAAGTTGTGCGCGAGATGAATCGCCTTGGAATGCTCGTCGATCTTTCGCACGTTTCCCCGGGAACGATGAGCGACGCGCTCAATGTCACCGAGGCGCCGGTCATCTTCTCGCACTCTTCCGCGCGCGGGCTCACTGATGTACCGCGCAATGTCCCCGATTCGATTCTCGCCAGACTGCCGCAGAACGGTGGCGTAGTCATGGTGACATTCGTGCCCACGTTCATATCGCGGAAGCTCGTCGCGCACGATTCGACTCGCTTCGCCAAACAAGCTGAGTTTCGCCTGCGGCATCCGGGGGATTCGACCGCTGTCGAGCGCGATCTCGCCGATTGGGATCGTACGAACCCGAGGCCCAAGGCGACGATCGCTGATGTGGCTGAACACATCGAACACGTCCGCAAAGTCGCAGGCATCGATCACGTTGGCATCGGCTCCGACTTCGACGGCATTACCGAGACCCCCGAAGGGTTGCCGGATGTATCGTCGTTTCCCACTCTATTCGCCGAGCTGTCGCGTCGCGGATGGAGCGAGCGCGATTTGAGGAAACTCGCCGGCGAGAACGTTTTGAGAGCGCTCGCCCGCGCCGAGGTCGTCGCAAAGCGTTTGCAGCGCGAACGGCCGCCGTCGACAAAGACGATCCAGCAGTTGGATGGCGCGCCGAAGATGTGAGGTTGTTCGTCGCTGGGGGCAATTCAATGAGATCACTTACCGCGTGTGCATTCGTTCTGCTCTGGCTCTCGGCCGGTGTGCCGGCGCGTGGGCTCTCGGCACAAAGCTCCGCACGGCTCGGAACGATCTACTTCCCGACGAGCGGCGCACGTAAGGCACAGCCGCTCTTCATTCGCGGCGTGCTGTATCTGCACAGTTTCGAGTACGACTCCGCCGCAAAGGCGTTCCGTGAGGCGCAGCGCATCGATCCAGCATTCGCGCTCGCCTACTGGGGCGAGGCGATGACATACACGCATCCGGTCTGGTTCCAGCAGGACCTCCCTGCGGCGCGTGCCGTGCTCGCGCGCTTCGGGTCCGACCGCGGCGCTCGCTTGCAGCGCATCGCCGATGCGCGCGAGCGCCGCTGGTTCGAGACCGTCGAAGTGCTTTACGGTGACGGCAGCAAAGAGCGGCGCGACACGCTCTTCGCCGACGCCATGCGGCTTCTGGCGCGCGATTATCCCAAGGACGTCGAGGCCCAGGCGTTCTACGCGCTTGCGTTGTTAGGCACAGCCCATGGCGGCCGCGACATCGCGACGTACATGCGCGCCGCGGCGATCGTCGAGGACGTTTTTCGCGCCAACCCGGATCATCCCGGCGCTGCACACTACCTCATTCACAGCTACGACGACCCGGCCCACGCGCCGTTAGGCATGCGCGCCGCCCGCGCGTATTCCACGATCGCGCCCGGCGCGGCTCACGCGCAGCACATGACGTCGCACATTTTCGTCGCTGCTGGCCTTTGGGATGACGTCGTCACCGCAAACGTCGCGGCCTGGGAAACATCCAATCGCCGCAACGGCCACTACACGCAGTGGCTCGCATACGGCTATCAGCAGGAGGGACGTTTCGCTGAAGCGTGGCGTTACGTGAACGCCATACGCGCTGACGCCGAGCAACAGCGCACGATGTACGCGATCCAGCACTACGCCATAATGCTCGCGCAGTATCTCGCTGACTCTGAGGACTGGACCGGACACGCAGCCGCTGTCGCACTCGACTCGGCCTCGGTTCTTACGCAAACGCAGGAAGGAGAGGGCGGCGGTCCGCGCCTTGGCGCTTTCGCCGTCATGCGCTCGATCACGGCGATCAAGGTGCAACGTCTCGAGATCGCCGAACGCTCGATTGCGAACATCAGCCGCCGCTGCGCTGAAGCACGACGCACCGCAACGCCAAGCTACGTACCTGGTGCACCGCACATTTGTCAGGTGATCGAGCTGACCCTGCGCGGCGCGATGCATCAGGCCGCGGGGAATATCGATTCGGCCGTCGCGGCACTGAGCGCCGCCGGAGAAATCGAAGCCACACTGCCTTACGAGTTCGGACCGCCGGAGACCGCGAAACCACCGCGCGAGTTGTTAGGTGAGGTCCTCCTCGCTGCGACCCGCCCTGCGGAAGCACGCCGCGCGTTCGAGCTCGCGCTGGCGCGCACTCCTAACCGCTCACGCGCAGTGTTGGGATTGGCGCGCGCGCATGCCGCGTTAGGCAACCGCCAGCAGGCGGCGCGTTGGTATGCGCAGTTCCGGGCGAACTGGTCGCGGGTCCCCGCCACTGCGGCCGAAGCCGCAGAGGCGGAGACGTATCTCGCCGCGAGCGAAACGGCTAAGTAGTCCGTAGTTTGCAGCCGCTAGTCCTTGGGAAGTGCCGATGGACTAAGAACTACGGACTGGCGGTTTTCACTTGATGCACCGCGAACGGTGCCCCTTGGGGGTCGGACCCCATCACGATCTTGTCCCCGCCCGGCACTTCCATAGGTCCGTTCGTGACGGTGCCGCCGCTTGCCTTGATGCGATCGGCCACCTCGTCGACGTTGGGAACACGGAAGTAGTACGTCCAGCCTGATCGCATCGACGCGTCAGGCTTGTTCATCATGCCACCGATGTTCTCGCCGTTGCGAGTGAACATCTGGTAGATCCCCATCGGCCCCATGTCCATCCCCTCTCCCTTCTCCCATCCGAAGAGCTGCGAATAAAACTTGAACGCAGCTTCGTAATCCGTGGTGTACAGCTCGTGCCAGGAAACTTCACCGACTTCAGCAGCGCCTTCGTGGCCTGGCGCATCGCCTTCCGGCGTGAAAATCGCGAAAACCGCGCCCTGCGGATCGCTGAGCACCGCGGAACGGCCCACAGTCGGAATGTCCTGCGGTGGCGAAACAACCGTCGCACCCAGTTTCGTCGCGGCGGCGATCGTCTCGTCCACGTTAGGCGTCGCGATGTATCCGATCCAGTGCGGCGGCGGACCTTCTTTCGCCGGGATCTGCACCGAGCCGCCGATCATGCCGCCTTTCTCCGGCTTCCACATCGCATAGCGCTGCGGAGCATCCGGCCAATCTTCTGTTGTCCAGCCGACGACTTCACTGTAGAAATCGATGGCTTTCTCCTGATCCGTCGTCATGAGATCGTACCAGACGAATCGTCCACGCGGAACCGTACTCATCGCATCCTCACTCGTTAGGCATTGAACCGATGCTCTACTGCAATACCGGGGGACGCCACGATAGCGAGACCGGCCGTGCGTCGCAACCATCGCCGCGCGCCGACAACTGTCACATGTTTAAATCGTGACGCACACGCGTAACGTGCTCGTCCTCGGCGCGACCGGACTCGTCGGACGCGCGCTCGTCAATCTTCTCTTACGCGAGCCCACGATTCTCTCTGTCGTCGCGTTAGTGCGGCGTACCGTTGCCCTGCCGCGCGATCCGAAGCTTTCGGTTCACTTAACCGATTTCGAACACTTGGATAAACACACCGATGTATTTCGCGTCGATCAGGTCTTCTGCGCGTTGGGGACGACAATGCGTCTCGCCGGGACTCAGGACCGCTTCAGACGCGTGGACCATGACTATCCCCTCCAGGCAGCCCAGCTGAGCCGGGCAGGGGGCGCGACTCATTACTTGCTCGTGAGCGCGATCGGAGCTGATCCAGCCTCGCGTATCTTCTACAATCGCGTAAAGGGAGAAACCGAGGCCGATATCACGCGAGTCGGGTTTGCTAGTCTCACGATCGCCCGCCCCTCACTCCTGGTCGGTCCTCGCAGCGAACGGCGCATTGGTGAGCGACTCGGACACGTGCTGGGACTCCTGGCCCCACCGTCTTACAGGCCGATCGCAGCCGTGGACGTAGCGGCGGCGCTGACACTCGCGGCTCGCGAGTCTCGTCTTGGAGACCGTATCTTGACGTCGAGAGAAATGCGCGGCGCCTCGCTGCGGCTGTCAAAATCGTGAGCACCTATCCCCCATCCTCCTATCCCTATCCCTAGTTCACATGCGCCTCTCCTTACTCTTCGCCGGCTCGCTGATGGCGTCCGTCGCTGTTTCCGCGCAAGCGCCCAAAGACTTCACAAACGGCACGTACTCGTTCCTGCCACGAACGGCCGCGTATGATCCGCAATTCGATGCGTGGCGCATTCAAGTAGCGGCGGACTCGGTGCGCGTCATCGATCCAGATGGCGCTCTGTTCATCATTTCGCTCAGCAAAATGTTGGGCGACACGCTGCAATGGACCGATATCTCAGGCCCCTGCACAGGAGTCGTCTCACGCTACAAACTCGTGCGGGACTCGATAGGGATCGGCTTCGATCTGATCGACGACGCCTGCACGGATCGCGCGACGGCCATTGTCACGATGTACCTGGTGCCCGTGAAGAAATCGACTGATGAATCTCCAGTTGATCGAGCTCGTCCCCTGCCCGCCGTTCTACACTGAGCTTCCCAGCCACCCTCAAACGCGCCGGCTATCGGCCGGCGCGTTTGTGTTTGGGCCCCGTGCTGATACCTTGCACGCAACAAACTCACTGAGGCTGGGCAATGGGAAAAGGCGACAAGCGCACGAAACGCGGCAAGATCTTTCGCGGCAGCTACGGCAAAACCCGGTCGCACAAGAAAGGCAGAAAGTCACAAGCACCCAGGAAACCAACCTCCTGATTCTCTCCAGGCGTTTCCCGCTCCGCGAATCCCGAATCCCGACGGTTACTCGTTAGGCGCGAAGATCTCGACAACGTTCGTCTGCGCGAACCGGCGTGCGGCCCGCCGCTGATCGCGTAGATCCACCCGACAATGACAGCCATGCCCAAGCCATGCCGCGCGGTAGGCATGGCCGCTTCGGTCGTCCACGCATCGCGCGCCGGATCATACACTTCGTGATTGGCGAAAACACCGGGGTTCTCGCCACCTAACGTGTGAATGCGGTCTTTCAGCACAGCCGCGCCGAGCCCAGTAGAACGGGGCAAAGAGACTACCGCGAACGCGGCAACACAGCGGGCGCTCAGCCTCGCATTGCCTGCCGTCACCCATGCTACTATACTGAACCGTATGGTTCAGTATAGCCAAACCCACTTCGATGCCTCGTTCGGCGCGCTCTCGGACGCCACCCGACGCGGCGTTCTGGAGCAACTCGGGCGTGCGGACGCTTCGATCACAGCCCTTGCCGAGAGGTTCCACATGACCCT
>DATBKN010000541.1:0-2447 GCA_036555845.1 Gemmatimonadaceae bacterium
TCGAGTTGCCGCAGCCTGGACAGCGCGAGCGTGGCTTGATCACCGACTGCTCCGCGGGCCAGCGCGCGATGCAGACGTTGAGGAATGAGCCGATGCAGGCTCCTACGACGAAGGCGGCGACCGCGGAGAAATAGTCGATCATCGCTTCGCTGAGAGAGCGAAGAGCAGGATGCCGGTTGCGACCGCGACGTTGAGAGAATCCACGATGCCATCCATTGGAATGCTAACGATGCGTTGCGTCGCATCACGGAGCGCCGGCGTCATGCCGCTTCCCTCATTACCTACGGCGAGCGCCAGCTTTGGAGGCGCACTCAACGGTATACCCTCACCCTCGCGCGCGGAGCCCCAGAGCTCGCACCCCTCCTTCGCGAGGAACGAGCGAAGTTCGTCCCATGTAGTATGAAAAGAGAGGTGATGAAAATGGGCGCCCATAGCGCTTCGGACGACTTTCGCGTTCCAGACGTCAACCGTTCCAGGCAAGGCGATCGTCCCGCTGGCTCCGAGAGCGGCGGCCGTGCGGATTATGGCGCCGACGTTGCCGGGATCCTGCACAGCGTCCAGGACGACCAGCCGCAGCAGTTGTCGGCCCTCGAGGTCGGAAAGCCCGCGGACCGGAGCTCGAACCACCGCCAGTACTCCCTGCGGGGACTCGGTCTCGGCGGCGCTGGCAAACTCGCGCTCCGACACCTCGCTGTGTTCCACTCCGCGCTGCATCACTGCGGTGCGCAACCGACGCCCGCGCTCGGTGCCATCGAGTTGCGGCGCTGTCAGAACGCCGACGAGTTCGAGCTGCGAGCGCAGCAGCTCTTCGTTGGCGCGAACGCCTTCCACAACAAAGTAGCCCTCGCGCTCGCGCGCGCGTCGACGTCGAAGGTCGCGCGCGAGAGTCAGCAGGCGCATGGAGTCATACAGTGAAATACGCTTCGGTCTCTTCGTGGGCACGCAAGTCGGCGGGATTTATGCTGGGAGCCGTCCTGCTCACCGGTTGCGTGGTCTCCACCCAGCAGGAAGTCGAGCTCGGGACGCAATACGCACAGCAGATCAATGCGCAGCTCCCGATCATGAACGACGCCAGCGTCAACTCGTACATCAACTCGCTCGGCAACTCGATCGCTCGCGTCGCGGACACGCGGAATCTGCGCTGGCGCTTCTACGTCGTGGACAGCCGCGAAGTGAATGCGTTCGCGGTACCGGGCGGCTACGTGTACATCAACCGTGGGTTGATCGAGCGCGCTCGCACGATGAATCAGCTCGCTGGGGCGATGGCTCATGAGATCGCGCACGTCACGCGGCGTCACTCTGTGCAGCAGATGGCGCAGGCGCAACGCGCAGACGCGGGACTCACGCTGGCGTGCATCCTAACGAGTGTGTGCCAGAGCGGCGCGGCGTCGGCAGCCATTCAGGTGGGTGGCAGCGCGCTGTTCGCCAAGTTCTCGCGCGACGATGAGCAAGAGGCGGACGAGTACGGCGTGCAGTATCTCGTGCAAGCTGGCATCGATCCGCGCGGAATGGTCGACATGTTCCGAACCCTGCTGAACGAGCGCCGTTCGCAACCGACAGCAGTGGATGCGTGGTTCCGCACGCACCCGCTCGAGGAGGATCGCATCGCGCAGACTCAGGCGCAAATCGCGCGCTTCCCGGCGTCGCGCCTGCGTGGACTGCGCGTCGATGCGCCAGCATACCAGCAGTTCCGCTCGCGGCTGGTGTCGCTGCCTGTCCAGGCGAGCCGGCGAACGCGTTAGGCATCCAGCCCGCGCACGAATTCTGTCACCAGACGCTCGAAGGCGCTCGCTGCGACGGCCGTCACGGCGAGCACGTCTTGGTGCGCGATGCGTTGCGATGAAATCCCGGCGGCCTGGTTAGTGATGCAACTGATCGCGCAGCAGCGCATGCCGACTGCGCGCGCCACGATCACTTCAGGAACCGTCGACATTCCGACGGCATCGACGCCGAGTCGTTCCAGCATACGAACTTCGGCCGGCGTCTCATACGTCGGGCCGAGCAAGCCGCCATACACACCTTCCTGGAGAGCCATTCCCAATCGCTCCCCGGCGGCGTGGAGCTGGCGTCTCAGTCCTTCATCATACGGCTCAGACATGTCGGGAAAACGTTCATCGCCGGGAACGACCGGGCCGATGAGCGGATTGCGCCAACTCAGATTGACGTGATCGCTGATGGCCATCAGGTCACCGGGGCGCAGGGTCTGGCGAATCGCTCCGGCGGCATTGGAGAGCAGCAAAACGGTGGCGCCTAACGCGTGAGCGACGCGAACGATGATGCCGGCGGCTTCCGGCGGATGACCTTCGTACATGTGAAAGCGCCCCGCGAATGCCAATACCGGGCGCCCGGCGAGGCGGCCACTCAGCACACGACCGCTGTGTCCCGCAACCGTCGGCGTCGCGAAGCCGGGAACGTCAACATAGTCGACAGCGACCACATTCTCGATC
>DATBKN010000542.1:0-11302 GCA_036555845.1 Gemmatimonadaceae bacterium
ATCCCGTGGGCCGGATGGCGCATCGTCTCCAACGATTACTTCAAGACGTTAGGCTTGCCGCTCATAGCTGGACGTGACTTCACCGAGCAGGACAAAATCGGCCGACCGTGGAAGGTGATCATCAGCAAGCGAATCGCTGAGCTGCTATGGCCCGGCAAGGATGCCGTTGGGCGCACACTCGTTCTATGGAAAGGTCAGGGTGAATCCACAGGGGAGGTGATCGGCGTCGTCGGCGACATGCGGGATTGGGGACTCACGGATGATCCCACATACTCCGTCTACCTCTCTGTGTACGGCACCACATTGTCTCCCGCGCCCCTCGTTGTGCACACAAGTCTGTCCAAGGCGACGCTCGTGCCGATGCTGCGCTCCGTGCTCGCTCAGCTCGATCCGACAGTGCCGCTTTCCGGCGCGACGACGCTGGACGAAATCGTCGGGGATTCGGTAGCGGCGCGCCGCTTCACGATGCTGCTGCTTGCGGCGCTCGCAGTCATTGCGCTGGTCCTGGCCTCGGCCGGGATCTATGGCGTCCTGTCGTATGCCGTGTCGCAGCGACGTTCGGAGATGGGCTTGCGAATGGCGTTAGGCGCGAGTGGGCGTAGCGTCCTCAAGCTCGTGATGTTCCAGGGGATGCGACCGGTCGTCATAGGGCTCGTCATTGGCATCGGTGGAGCCCTGGCCCTGTCGCGACTCATGACCAGTCTGCTCTTTGGGCTGACGCCAGCGGACTTACCGACGTATGCCGTGGTGGCTGTGCTCTTGGCTGGGGCCGCGGCGCTAGCCTGCTACATCCCAGCCCGCGATGCGCTGCGCGTCGACGTCACAGCGACGCTGAAAAACGAGTAGCGCCCTACTACCCCTACGCCTACCCCTACCCCTAGGGATAGGGATAGGGGTAGGGGTAGTGGTAGGGATGTAGAATTAGGGCATGCTCGTTCATGTAGTCGGCGCGGGGCTCGCAGGCTCAGAAGCCGCTTGGCACCTCGCCGAACGGGGGTTCGACGTGGCGCTTCACGAGATGCGCCCACTCCGCACTACTCCCGCGCACAAGACCGAGCACTTCGCCGAGCTCGTCTGCTCCAACACGTTCAAGAGCACCGAGCGCAGCACCGCACACGGTCTCCTCAAAGAAGAAATGCGTTTGCTGGGCAGCATGATCCTGAGCGCGGCCGACGCCGCGCGCGTCGCCGCAGGATCAGCGCTTGCCGTCGACCGGGAAGTCTTCGCGGCAGCAGTCAGCGAACGCCTAACGGGTCATCCGCGCATCCAAATCGTGCGTGAAGAGGTCACGACGCTCCAGTCGCCAGGCATCATCGCCACTGGCCCTCTTACGTCTGATGCTCTCGCGGCCGTCATTCGCGAACGACTGGGGCAGGATTCGCTCGCGTTCTACGATGCCATCGCGCCGATCATCGCACGCGACTCGATTGACATGAGCGTCGCGTTTCGCGCCTCGCGCTACGACAAGGAAACGATGCAAGGCGTCGATGCGCGCGATGGCGCATACATCAATTGCCCGATGTCGCGCGACGAATACGAAGCCTTTTTGGACGCCCTAACGAGCGCTGATCAGTATCCCGGTCACGATTTCGACGCCGTGCCGTACTTCGAAGGGTGCATGCCCGTCGAAGAAATTGCGCGTCGCGGCCGCGAGTCCCTGCGTTTTGGGCCGATGAAGCCCGTGGGTCTGCGCGACCCACGCACCGGCCGCAAGCCGTGGGCTGTCCTGCAGTTGCGCACCGAAGACAGAGCGGAGCAAATGTGGAACATGGTCGGCTGTCAGACGCGAATGCGTCACGCTGAACAGCAAAAGGTTTTTCGCTTGATCCCGGGTCTCGCCGAGGCAGAGTTCCTGCGCTACGGCTCGATGCATCGCAATTCTTATGTGAACACGCCCGCTGCACTCACGCCGTTTCTCGCGCTGCGCGACGATCGCCTAACGATGTTCGCTGGTCAGCTCACCGGAGTGGAAGGGTACACGGAGAGTTCGGCCACAGGCCTCATGGCCGGCATCAACATGGCCCGCATGCTCGGCGGTGACGATCCCGTCATCCCGCCGCCGACCACAATGCTCGGTGCGCTGTATCGCTATTTACAGAACGCCGACCCCGGGAATTTCCAGCCGATGAACGCCAATTTCGGCCTTATCGACGAGCTGGACGATCCCCCGCGAGACAAACGCCTCAAACGTGAGCGCCTGGCGCAGCGGTCGCTGGCGCACATGGTCGCCTGGCGCGAGGCAGAGGCGCTCACCGGCGCACCGGTCGCACAATGAGCGCCAGCGTCGCACCCGCTCCCATACCGTCGGATGGAGCGATCCAGGAATTCCTGGAGCACCTGACGAAAGAGCGTGATGTATCCCCGCACACGATCGAGGCGTACGGGCACGATCTCCGCGAATTCACGTACTTCTTGATTCGATACTTCGGGAATGATGCGTGGACCTGGCCGCAGGTCGACAGGCTCGCGGTGAGGTCTTTTCTGGGTCACCTAACGCGAAAGGGGCTGACGAAGCGCTCCTCGTCGCGGGCGCTGTCGGCCGTGCGCACGTTCTTCCGATACTTGCATCGCAACGACGTGCTCACGTCAAATCCGGCGCGCGCTGTCGGGACGCCGAAGCTGGAGAAATACCTCCCCAGCTACCTCGATCACGCGCAGACCGAACGGCTCTTTCAGATCGCGCAGCAGCGCTCGCGCGACGGTCGCTATACCGATGTGCGCGATCTCGCCATCCTCGAGCTGTTCTATTCGACGGGCATGCGGCTGTCTGAGCTGCGCGGCATCGATCGGGCGGATCTCGATCTCATTTCTCAACAAGTCAAAGTTCGCGGTAAAGGACGCAAGGAGCGCATCATCCCGCTCGGTGACCACGCGCAGCTGGCGCTGCGCAACTACGAAGCGAAGCGCGACGAGCTCATTCGCCGGTTAGGCAGCGCGCGAACAGACAAGCGCGCCGTCTTCCTGAGCTCACTCGGCAGGCGCATGAGCGAAACAGCCATCCAGCGGGCGACCACCCGGCTGCTCGGCCTCATCGCCGAGGATAGCGGATTGAGCACGCACTCGTTGCGGCATACGTTTGCCACGCACCTCCTCGACGCCGGAGCGGACCTTCGCGCGGTTCAGGAACTGCTGGGCCACGCGTCGATTTCAACGACACAGATCTACACGCACACGAGCATCGAGCGTCTCAAACAGGTCTACCAGCGGGCGCATCCACGCGCCTGACGTTACTCTCGACAACTTCGATGAAAGAATCGGTGATTCCCAGGATTCGTGCCACCACCATCCTCGCCGTGCGCAAGGACGGCAAGCTTGCGTTAGGCGGAGACGGGCAGGTGACCGTCGGCGACACCGTGATGAAGTCCAATGCGCAGAAAGTGCGTACGCTCGCGGGTGGTAAGATCCTGGCGGGTTTCGCCGGTGCGGCCGCCGACGCGTTTACGCTGTTCGATAAGTTCGAAGAGAAACTGAAACGGAGCCCCGACAACCTGCCGCGCGCCGCCGTGGAGCTGGCGAAGGACTGGCGCAGCGACCGCGTCCTGCGGCGCCTCGAAGCGCTGCTCGCCGTCGCGAACGTTGAGCACGGCTTCGTGATCAGCGGCAGCGGTGAGATCATCGAGCCGGACGACGGCATCCTCGCGATTGGTTCCGGCGGACCGTACGCGCTCGCCGCCGCGAGGGCGCTGCTCACGGAATCGAACCTCCCGGCGGCCGAAGTCGTGCGCAAGGCGCTCAAGATCGCCGGTGAGATCTGCGTCTACACAAACACCAACATCACGGTTCTGGAAGCCTAACGAGGGATGGCACACAATCGCACGCAGCAAGCGCTCGCGCGTCTCGCGGACTTGACCCCGCGCCAGATCGTCGCCGAGCTGGATCGCTACATCGTCGGGCAGAGCGACGCCAAGAAGTCCGTGGCGATCGCGCTGCGCAACCGCTGGCGCAGACAGCGTGCGCCCGACAGTCTGCGCGACGAGATCTCGCCTAACAACATCATTCTCATAGGACCCACGGGCGTCGGCAAGACAGAAATCGCGCGACGTCTCGCCAAGCTCGCCGGCGCGCCATTCGTAAAAGTCGAAGCGTCCAAGTTCACGGAAGTCGGGTACGTCGGCCGCGACGTCGAATCGATGGTGCGCGATCTCGTAGAGAGCGCCATCGACATGGTCCGCAGCGAACGCGAGTCCGAGGTGGAAGACCTCGCCCACGAACGCGTTGACGAACGCATCCTGGACCTTCTGCTACCGGCACCTAACGAGGCCCGAAAGCCGCTCGTCTCTCCCCCTATCCCTACCCCTACCCCTAATAGTGGTGGTGAGAACGTCTTCGTCGTCTCCCCGTCTGGTGACGTCCTCCAGGAGTCCGAATCCGACGCCGCACAACAGCGTTACCAGCGCACGCGCGACAAGCTGCGCCAACTCTTGCGCGACGGCCAACTGGAGCAGCGCGAAGTCGAGATCGAAGTCACGCAGACTGCGCCGGTTTTCGAGATGATGGCGCCGCAGGGCGCGCCCGAGGGGATGGAAAACTTCACCGACATGCTCAAGGACATGCTCCCCAAGCGCAGCAAGAAGCGCACGGTCAAGGTGTCAGAGGCTCGCCGCGTCCTTCTGGAACAGGAGTTCGACAAGCTCATCGATCATGAAGACGTCACCGCTGACGCGCTCGAACGCGTCGAGAAGTTAGGCATCATCTTCCTCGACGAGATCGACAAGATCGCCGGCGCGCGCGGCGAGAGCGCTGGTCCCGATGTGTCGCGCGAAGGTGTACAGCGTGACCTGCTGCCAATCGTCGAGGGCTCCAACGTTCCCACGAAGTACGGAATGGTAAAGACGGATCATGTGCTCTTTATCGCGGCTGGCGCGTTTCACGTTTCCAAGCCGAGTGATCTTATTCCAGAGCTGCAGGGCCGATTCCCGATTCGCGTCGAGCTCAAGCCGCTCACCGAAGAGGATTTCGTGCGCATCATGACCGAGCCGGAGAACGCCCTGACGAAGCAGTACGCCGCGCTCGTCGAAGCCGACGGCGCAAAACTCACGTTCCAGGAGGACGGCGTTAGGGAAGTGGCACGGATTGCCGGCCGCGCGAACGAAAAGATGGAGAACATCGGCGCACGCCGGCTGCATACGGTGATGACCACACTACTCGAGGATTTTCTGTACGAGCTGCCTGATCGCGGTACGGCAGACATCGTCGTCGACAAAAAGCTCGTGCAGGATCGATTGCGAGCCGTGCTCGATGACGAAGATCTCCGCAAATACATCCTCTGACCTCCGACCTCGGACCCAGCTTTGCCTTCCGTCCCCGGTCCCCGCCCGCGCTACCCTGGCGAATTCGCGTTCGCGATGCGCCGCGATCCGATCACCGTCTTCTCGCGACTCAAAGAGGAGTACGGCGATGTCGTTCGGATCCCAATGGGCGGCCGATCGATTTTTGTACTGTCGCATCCGGATCACGCGCGCGATGTGCTCGTCACGCACCAGCGCAGCTTCAAGAAGGGACGCGCCCTCGAGCACGCCAGGCTCTTGTTAGGCGACGGTTTGCTCACGAGCGAAGGGGAACACCATCTGCGCCAGCGGCGCCTCATGCAGCCCGCCTTTCACCGGCAGCGCATAGCGGCGTATGGCGACACCATGGTGCGCTACGCCGACCGCCGCAGCGGCCGCTGGCAGGACGGCGCGACGCTGCACACCCACGCCGAGATGATGGCCCTGACGCTGGCCGTCGTAGGTAAGACGCTCTTCGACGCCGACGTCGAAGCCGAGGCGCGGGACATCGGCAAAGCCTTGACTGACAGCTTCGAAGCGTTAGGCGCGTTGTTCTATCTCCCGTTCGGCGCCTGGATCGAGAAGCTACCGCTCCCGGTTGTCCTGCGGTTCAAGGCAGGAAAGAAGCGGCTCCAGCAAACGGTCCAGCGGATCATCGCCGAGCGGCGCGCCAGCGGGGCCGACACTGGCGATCTGCTCTCCATGCTCCTCGCCGCGCGCGATGCCGAGGGCGATGGAACAGGAATGAGCGATCAGCAGATCCAGGACGAGGCACTGACGCTCGTGCTGGCGGGGCATGAGACGACCGCCAACGCGCTGAGCTGGACCTGGTATCTCCTCGCGCAGCACCCAGGCGTGGAAGCGCGCTTCCATGCCGAAGTCGATGCGTTAGGCGATGAACCGCTTGGCGCCGAGTCGCTCGCGCGCCTGCCGTACACGCGCATGGTGCTCAGCGAAGCGATGCGCCTGTATCCGCCCGCCTGGGGCATCGGACGTCGTGCGTTAGGCGATGTCGAGCTCGGTGGTTTCCGGATGCCGGCCGGATCCATTATCGTCCTCTCGCCTTACCTCACGCAGCGCGACTCGCGCTGGTTCGACGATCCGCAGCGCTTCGATCCCGATCGCTGGCTGCCCGAGCGCGTCGCGGCTCGTCCCAAGTTCTCCTACTTCCCGTTCGGCGCGGGGCCGAGAATCTGTATCGGCGAGCAGTTCGCGTGGATGGAAGGCGTCCTCCTGCTCGCCGCGATCGCACGACGCTGGCGTCTCCGTCTGCTCTCACAGGAGCCCGTTCAACCGCAGGCGCTGATTACGCTACGCCCGAAAGGCGGCATCCCAATGCGCGCCGAGGCCCGCAACGGTCGAACTGCACACGCCTACGCTGCCTCCGACCTTCGACCTCAGACCTCAGACCTGCACTAATGGTTAGGCACTTTCTGGCAATTCCCGACTTCACTCGCGAGGAGCTCGATCGCCTCTTCGTCCTGGCTGAGGCGATGCGCAAAGGGGCGTATGCCAAACGCCCACTCGAGGGCAAATCGCTCGCGATGATCTTCATGAAATCATCCACGCGCACGCGAGTGTCCTTCGAGGTCGGCACCTACCAGTTAGGCGGCCATGCACTCTTCCTCTCGCCACGCGACGTGCAGCTCGGCCGCGGCGAACCAATCGCGGACACCGCGCGCGTCCTTTCACGGTACGTCGACGGCATCATGATCCGGACCTTCGCGCATGCTGACATCGAAGAGCTCGCGAAGCACGCCTCGGTGCCCGTCATCAACGGACTGACGGATCTTCTGCACCCGTGTCAGGTACTGGCCGATCTCTTGACCGTTAGGCAGGCGTTCGGCTCAATCGACGAGGCCAGGGTAGCGTGGATCGGCGACGGGAACAACATGGCCAACTCCTGGCTCAACGCGGCGTATCGCTTCGGCTTCGAGCTGCGCCTGGCCTGTCCTGAAGGTTACGAGCCTAACGCGCAAATCCTTGAACGCGCCGAGAATCACGGACCCGTATACCTCCACACGGATCCCGTCAGGGCCGTCGAAGGCGCGACCGTCGTCACGACAGACGTCTGGGCGTCCATGGGTCAGGAACAAGAACAGGAGACGCGCGCCAAGGCGTTCAAGGGCTACATCGTCGATCAGGCGCTCATGAAACGAGCGGCGCGTAACGCGATCTTTTTGCATTGTCTCCCGGCGCATCGCGGCGAAGAAGTCGCGCCCGAGGTCATCGACGGCCCGCAGTCGCGCGTGTGGGATGAGGCCGAGAATCGTCTGCACATCCAGAAGGCGATCATGGCCGCCCTCATGGGCGGCGAGTCACTTGGGTGAGGGAAGTGCGCCGTGCAACTGTCGAACGGTCTGCGCCGTACGCTAACCCCTAACTCCTAGCCCCTAACCCCTAACCCCTAACCCCTAACCCCTAGGTTTCCGGGTATGCGCGCTCTGCTCTGCGTTGCCATCGCCGCTCTCGTCGCGGCTCCGCCAGTGAAAGCACAGTCCGACTCGTCCATCGTGATCTCGAATGTCACGCTGATCGACGTCGAGTCCGGCCAGCGTCAGCCGGGCGTAAGTGTCGTCATCAGCGGAAACCGCATCGCTCAGATCGGCCGCCTGCGACGCAGCGACTTCGCCCAGGGCGCGCGGATCGTCGACGGCAGCGGGAAGTTCCTGATCCCAGGTCTCTGGGACATGCACGTGCACTCGGCCTACCCGGGCCTGTTCAACATGATGTCGCCGCTCTACACGGCGAACGGCGTGACGGGTGTCCGTGAGATGTTCGGCACGCTCGCCGCGATCAGAAGTTGGCGTGAGGCCATCGCCAACGGGTCGCTCGCTGGGCCGCGCATCGTAGGCGCTGGACATATCCTCGACGGCCCCAAGCCGATCTGGCCCGGCTCTGCGGCTGCAGCGACGCCCGCCGACGGTCGCCGCATCGTCGACTCGCTCAAGAAAGCGGGCGCCGACTTCATCAAGGTGTATTCGCTTTTGCCGCGCGATGTGTACCTCGCAATCGCCGAGGAGGCGAACAAACAGCACATCTGGTTCGAGGGCCACGTTCCCGAAGCCGTCGACTTCCGCGAGGCGAGCAACGCGGGTCAGCGCACAATGGAGCACCTAACGGGCATGCCGATCGCGTGCTCGTCGCGCGAAGCCGAGTTCCGCGCGGCGCGTGCTGGCGCGTTAGGTGACCAGCAGGCGTGGCGCCGCATTGCCACGGAGCAGGGACCGCTCATCCGCGACAGCTACGACTCGAAGAGGTGCGCCGAGCTCTTCGCGCTGCTCAAGAAGAACAACTCGTGGCAAGTACCGACGCTCGTTGTGAACCACAACATGGCGTATCTCGACGATCCTGCCCTCCGCACCGACGCGCGCCTCAAATACTTCCCCAAGTTCCTCTCGTCAGGCTGGGACCCGACGACGGATTTCCGTCTCAAGGATCGCACGGCAGAGCAGTGGCGTGGGGCGAAGAAGACGTACGAGCTGCAAGTACGCATGGTCACGGAGATGTATCGCGCCGGCGTTCCGATTCTGGCTGGAACAGACGTGCTCAATCCATACTGCCTCCCGGGCTTCTCGCTGCACGACGAGCTGGAAAACCTCGTGAAGGCCGGCCTAACGCCTATCGACGCTCTTCGCGCCGCGACATTGAACCCGGCACGTTTCCTCGAGGCGACTGACTCGCTCGGCACGATCGCCGCGAAGAAGATCGCCGACCTCGTGCTGCTCGATGCCGACCCGCTGCTCGACATACGAAACACCACGCGCATCAACGCAGTCGTGGCGAATGGTCGGCTCTATGACCGTGCGGCGATCGAGAAGCTCCTGGCTGACGCGCAGAAGTTCGCCGCCAGCTCCGCCCCGCCGCAGTAGAAGACAAGCGACCGCCATCCTTGCAGGCTCGTTGCCAAGTTGGCAAACTTGGTTAGGCCATAGTCCTCAGCTCTTAGTCCTTGGATGCCGCGGCTGGAGCTGCGGTCTTCAGAGGGCCAAACCTCTATGAACTAAGGACTAACGACTAAGGACTAGAGCGATGACAAGCACTTCCACTGCTCTCAAGCGCACCGAGTTCTACGAGATTCACAAATCGTTAGGGGCGAAGATCGTCCCTTTTGCCGGCTTCGAGATGCCGGTGCAGTACCCGACTGGGATAACTGCCGAGCACAAAGCCGTGCGCACGGCATGTGGCCTGTTCGACGTGTCGCACATGGGCGAGTTCATCGTGCGCGGCCCGCAAGCCGTCGACTACGTCAACAAAGTCACGTGCAACGATGTCTCGGCGCTCAAAGAGGGCCAGGCGCACTACTCCGCGATCCTCACGGATCAGGGAACGTTCGTCGACGACTGCCTGGTCTATCGTTATGCGGACTATCTGATGATGGTCGTGAACGCATCGAACAAGGACAAAGACTTCGCCCATATCGAGGCGCAACGCAAGGATTTCGACGCCAAGCTGGACGACGCCTCCGACTTCATCGCGCTACTCGCGCTGCAAGGGCCGCGCGCGCAAGAGATTCTTGCCCCCCTAACGAGCGTCGATCTCGATAAGATCGAGTACTACCACTTTGGGCTTGGGGTCGTCGCTGGCATTCCGAACGTCACGGTCTCGCGCACCGGCTACACGGGCGAAGACGGCTTCGAGCTGTACTTCGCCGGTTCGCAGGCACGCACCATGTGGGCCGCCCTGATGAAGAACGGTGACGTTACTCCCGCGGGGCTTGGTGCGCGCGACACTCTTCGTCTCGAGATGGGGATGGCGCTCTACGGCAACGATATCGACGACAACGTCACGCCGCTCGAAGCGAACCTCGCATGGATTGTGAAGCTGGCGAAGGGAAGCTTCACGGGACGCGATGCACTCGTCAGGCAGAAGGCCGAAGGCGTCAAGAAGAAGCTGGCCTGGTTCACACTGAGCGAAAGAGCGATCGCGCGCCACGGCTATCCTGTCTTCTATGGCGGGACACCTAGCGGCACCGTCTGCAGCGGCACCATGAGTCCATCGCTCGGGGTGGCGATCGGTTCCTGCTACCTGCCGGCGGCCGGCGCGAAAGAAGGCACGAGCTTCGAGATCGACGTGCGCGGCAGTCGCGTGACGGCGAGCGTCGTGAAGCCCCCCTTCTACAAGAACGGGACTCACCGTTAGGCGCACCGTGCGAGTCGCGGTGCTGACGATCTCCGACGCCGGCGCCAAAGGTGAGCGCGCCGACGCTTCCGGTGCCACCATCGTGGAATGGACAGCCAGTCACGCGCACCAGCTGACCGAACGGACAATCGTGCCTGACGACACCGTCGAGATCGTGCGCGCACTCATCGACTGGGCCGACAACGATCGAGCGGATCTCATCCTAACGACAGGCGGGACTGGGCTCAGCGTGCGCGACCGGACTCCCGAAGCAACCCGCGCTGTCATCGAGGTCGAGGCGCCAGGTCTCATCGAACGCGTGCGCGTTGCCACGCTGGAGAGTTTCCCGCGCGGCGCGCTCTCCCGCGCCGTTGCTGGTGTGCGTCACAAGAGCGTGATCGTGAATCTTCCGGGCTCGCCGGGAGGCGTGCGCGACGCGCTCGCCGCACTGGAGCCGATCATCCAGCACGCCTGCGATATCGCGCGCGGTGCGGCCACGGATCATTCCCCGGCGCAGGGGAAGCCGTGAAAGTCCTTCTCACGCTGACCGACGTCGAGCCTGCCGTTCGGCTCAACGCGGCGCTGGAGAAGGACGGCGCGGACACCGCACTCGTGTCGCCAATGGACGACATGCGCGGCGCCATAAAACGCGAAAAGCCCAACATCATTGTCATCACCGGTGCGCTTCTCGATCCACCGCACACTCAGCTCGTTAGGTCGCTGCTCTGGGACGAAGTGCCCGTCGTGGGCCTCGCCGAAGTTCTCGACGAGGAATCGGAGCGGCGCTTCAAGGAGATCGGCTACGTCGAGGTCTATGCCAAGCCGATCGTCGTTGATGAAACCGCGACCGGAATCAAGCGCATCGTCGATCGCCGGCGTCTGCAGAACGAAACTGGGCTGAGCGGTGAGTCGGG
>DATBKN010000543.1:0-1616 GCA_036555845.1 Gemmatimonadaceae bacterium
CGCGGGCCCCGCGGCGATAATCGAGCCCAGTCCAGGCACGGCGAAGCTCGCTGCCGGTCAGCGCATTCGTTTCGACGCGACCGTCAAGTCGAAGACAGGCGACGTGCGCACCGGCGACAATGTGACTTGGCGCTCGTCCGCGCCTAACGTGGTGCGCATTGACAACGATGGCATGGCGACGGCAGTCGCGGCGGGCCGCGCGACGCTCACCGCGACCAGCGGCAGCGCCAGCGGCACCGTGGCCGTGCAAGTCGTGACGGCGAACGTGGCCACATTCGAGCTCACGCCGTCGCGCATCGACGCGCGTCAGGGCGATGTGATCCGCTTCAAGACGACTGCCAAGGATCGCACCGGTGGCACGATCGACGGCCTCTCGGTGAACTGGTCCTTCTCGCCCGGTCAGGGCGCCATCGAGCAGGACGGCGCGTTCGTCGGTTATGAAGTCGGCGACTACGTCGTAACGGCCTCGTTAGGCAGCCGTACCGCGCAGGCTGTCGTGCACCTCGCCGATCGGGAAGTGCGTCGCCCGCTCACCGTCGTCGGACGTCTTCCGCGCACGCGCTTCTCCACGGAAGAGGTCTGGGTCCACCCGAACGGCAAGAACGCGTACCTCGGCAGCGGCGGCGGCGGAGACGTGCTCTACGCGCTCGACATCAGCAATCCAGCCAAACCGTTCGTCACCGACTCGCTGATTCTCAACACGCGCCGTGTGAACGACGTGATGTCGGATCCGGACGGCAAGTTCATCATCTTCACACGCGAGGGCGCGTCGGATCGCAAGAACGGCCTCGTCATCGCGTCGATCGAAGATCCGGCGCATCCGAAGGTGATCTCCGAGTTCACCGATGGCGTAACATCGGGCGTGCACTCGGCATTCATCTATAAGGATCCCAAGTACGGAACGCACGCGTACATCACGAACGACGGCACTGGCGCGCTTCACGTGCTCAATCTGGACAATCCAGCACAGCCGAAGGAAGTCGCTCAGTGGCGTACACCCAAAGCGTTCGGCGATGTCGGGCGCACGTTGCACGACATCGATGTGCAGAACGGCCTGCTGTACGGATCCTGGTGGAACGACGGCCTCGTGATTCTCGATGTTGGTAACGGGATCAAAGGCGGGAGCCCGAACAGCCCGCAGCTCGTCTCGCAGTACAAGTACGATCTCAACGCGCTGTACAAGGATGTCGAGCAGTCCGCCGGGCCCGGATTCATTCGCGGGACGCACACAGCGTGGCGCCACAAGAACTACGTCTTCATCGCTGACGAGGTATTCCCAGCGAGCGGTGTGAAGGGAGCGAAGGACGCGAGCGCCGGCCGCGCGTATGGTCGTTTGCAGGTGCTCGACATCAGCAACATCGAGAAGCCCAAGTCAGTGGCGTTCTATGAGCCTGAGTTCGGCGGCGTGCATAACGTGTGGGTCGCTGGAGATACGCTGTACATGGGCGCGTATAACGCCGGCTTCAGAGCGTTCGATATTTCCGGTGAGCTGCGCGGGGATCTCAGAGCGCAGGCTCGCGAGATCGGTCACCTCAACACGGCCGACATGGATGGTCGCGTGCAGAACGCGGCGATGGCGTGGGGCGTCGTCGTGAAGGATGGCCTTGCCTACGTCA
>DATBKN010000544.1:0-6391 GCA_036555845.1 Gemmatimonadaceae bacterium
CCCCTGTGACGCCGAGGACCGTACCGATCGCGACGAGAAGCATTCCCTGGCGCATAACGAGCCCCAACACCTGTCCGTACCCTGCCCCGACGGCCACACGGATTCCGATCTCGCGCGTGCGCTGCGCGACGGAGTAAGAGATGACACCATAGAGACCGACGGCGGCGAGGACGAGGCCAAGCAGGCCGAAGATCCCGATCACGGCTCCGGTTAGGCGCGCCGGGAGCAGGGCCGTGCCGAGGGCATTGTTCATGGTGCGCAGGTCGCTGACCGGCAGATTCTGGTCCAGCGCGGCGACCTCGGAGCGCAACGCCGGAATGACGTCGAGCGGGTCGCCGGCGGTGCGCACGAAGAGCGTCATGTAATCCACCCACATCTGCGCGTGCGGAATGTACATGTACGCCAGCGGATCCTCCCCAAGGGTTCTGTACTTGCCGTTAGGCACCATTCCAACGATTGTGTAATCGCGTTCGCCGAGGCGTACGATGCGTCCCAGCGGATCTGCTCCCTTCCAGAAGCGCTGCGCGAACTGTCGGTTGACGACGAGGACGCGCGGCGCCGCACTGTCGTCGCGCGCGGTGAAGGCTCGTCCGGCTACGATCGGGATGCCCATCGCCTCGAAGTAGCCGGGGGACGCGATGTTGTAATCGACTTTCATGCTCTCGTTTTCACCGGCGGTGTAGCCAGGAATCGTGACACCGCGCTGCTGCGAATTGAGGCTCAGCGGAATGATGTCGGAGTAGCCGACGGCCCTCACGTTAGGCAGCAGCTCGAGCCGCTCCTTGAGCCGGCTGAAGAATTGGTCGCCGCGGGCGCGATCGTATCCCTGCAGCCCGACGTCGAGGCCCGCAGTCAGCAGGTTGTCGCTGTTGAATCCCTTGTCGATCGTCGTCGCGTTGCGCAGGCTGCGGCCGAATAGCCCCGCCACGACGAGCAGGGTGAGTGAGAGCGCCAGCTGTGCCACTACCAGGCCGCGGCTCATGCGCGATTTGCCGCCGCCTGTCGGAGCCTCACCCTTGAGCGCGGGAATCAACGACGGTCGCGTCGCTTGTAAGGCGGGGGCCAATCCGAAAATGATCCCGGTCAGCAGCGACACAGCCATCGTGAAGAACAGCACCGTCGCGTTGATGCGGAGATTCGGATCGATCTGAATGTCCATCGGCAGACGGATGCGGTTGGCCATGCCAATGACAATCCAGGCCAGCGCGAGACCCGTACCGCCCGCCAGCAGCGAAAAGAGCACACTCTCCGTCAAGAGCTGCCTAACTAGTCGCCCACGACGCGCGCCGAGGCTGAGGCGAACCGACATCTCGCGCCAGCGGCCGCGCGCGCGAGCGAGGAAGAGATTGGCCACGTTGACGCAGGCGATGAGCAACAGCAGGGCGACGACGCCCATGACCATCGCGGTGAGTCCGACCTGCGCGTTGCGGAACTGCGGATGAATGCCGGATTCTGTCTGCGGAACGAGCAGACCGCCGGTGCGTTTGTATTCGTCCGGAAATTCCTTGAGTAGATCCGATTGAACAATCGTTAGGCGGTCGCGCGCCTGTTCGATACTGACGCCCGGAGCGAGCCGCGCGACCACATTCATGTTGTTGCGGCCGCGATTCTCCAGCGTACGTTCCTCGCCTGGCCGCGTGTCGCCGGCTTGCATGAGCGGGATCCAGAGCGATGGCATCGCCAGCGGGAGCGGTCCGCGGAAGTCCGGCGGGGTGACACCCACGATCGTGTACGTACGGCCGTTGAGCACGATCGTGCGGCCGACGATCTGCGGATCGGATCCAAATCGCGTGGTCCACGCCTGATGACTGATCACGGTGACCGGATGGGCACCGACGCCCTCGTCCTCGGCGGAGACAAAGACTCGCCCACGCTCGGCGCTGACTCCAAGAACTGAGAAGAGATTCGCCGATACGAGTTGAGCGAGCACGCGTTCGTTTTGTCCGCCGGCCGAGACGCTCAGGGGAACGAAGGTCCACGTGGCGACGCCCGAGAAGACGTCGGTCATGCGTTTGCGCAGATCCAGATAGTGCGGGACTGAGCTCGAGCCGTAGTCCACGCTGCCCGTGTAAGATCGGTAGACCTGCACGAGCTCTTCCGAATTGCGGACGCCGGGGAGTGGGCGGAGGAGCAGGGCCTCGGCAGCCGAGAAGACGGCGCTGTTCAGGCCAATGCCAAGCGCGAGAGTGAGGACACCGATCGCGGTGAAGCCAGGATTGCGCATCAAAGTGCGCACGGCGTAACGGAGGTCCTGTAGCAGCGTCACGAGAGTGCTCGTGGGAGGGGAATGCTCGGTGTACGGCCGGGGCTTGCGGGAAGATTCGCAGCAGCTTCTACGGCCGTGCATGGACCGCGCCTGGTCTCTCCTTCAAGACTCCCTGAGGAAGCTGTGTGCGATCAGCTGCGCGTTAGAGAGCCATTGAGCTCAAGAAATAAGAGCGCCAGCTGGCGACGACATTCGCACTGCTCGGTCGAAGCTCTGTTACTCGTAGCCGACAGCACTCAGCTTCGCGAAGGGAGGCTGCCTAACACGGCGGCGCGCGCGATTACAGCGCAGCGACTATTTGCTTGATCGCGGTCAGTCTTTCCTGCAACGCCGCCCGACCTCCTGCTTTCTCGATGCGCGCGTACATCGCCGGCGGGAGGAACTCGCGGTCGGTGCACTCGATGATCGCCGCGATTTCCTGCAATTCCTTCTCCAGCCCCTGCGTCGACGGCATGAAGCCCTGGACAACGTCGGCGAGTGCCTCACGCGTCACCGTCTTGGATCCGGCGATCAGAGATTTGCGCAGCGCGCGGCCGACGATTCCTTCGATGTCGGCGCCCGATAGGGTACCGAGTTGCTCTTCTGAAATGTGCGGAACGTCGGCGTGTGCGATCGTCGTGCCGAGCTTCTTGGCCAGCGCGACGAACAGTTCGGTCAGTTCTGCTTTTTCAGTCGGATAGAAGAGCGGGATGTGCACCTCGGCCCGGCCCTGCCGCTTGATGTCGATAGGTAGCAGATCGGGACGCGCCGTCAGGAGCATCCACACGATTCGCCCGCGATAGCGCGTGTCGCCCATTTGATTGGCGATCATGCCGAAGACGCGGCTGGACGTACCGGAGTCGCCCTCCGTGTCGCGATCACCTAACGCGGCATCCGCCTCGTCCACGATCACCATGACGGGGCCCATCGCGCGCAGCACCGAGAGCACGCGCTCGAGATTCCCCTCTGTCTCGCCCACGTACTTTGACCTGAAGTTCTTGAGGACGACGCAGGGAATGCCGATCTCGCCGGCCGCGCACATGGCCATAAACGTCTTGCCTGTGCCGACCGGGCCGCATAACAAGTAGCCCATCGGCACGCTATCGAGCGCACCGCGGTCGATCAGCGCCGCATCGTCACGCAGCCGTTGCTTTGCGGCGTCGTGGCCGATGACGGTGTCGAGCTTCCACTTGGGTTCTACGAACTCGAGCAGCCCATAACACTGCCGTTCGATCAGGCGTTTCTTGAGCGACTTGAAGAGTGCCGCGTCGAGCCGTTGGGTCGCGTCTCCTCCGTCAGTCGCTGATTGTATCAGCGTGGCCAGGTCGTTGAGCGACATGCCAGCGCTGAGGGGAGCGATCTGCTCCGGCGCGTAGTCGGAGAGCTTCGCCCAATCGCGGCCAACCGAGACGTCCTTGACGAAGCCGAGTCGCTCTGTCTCGCCCGGGAGCGGGATTTCGATGGCTGAAACGTGAGGATTGCTCGTTAGGCGATCGCTCAGATCAGCGCGGCGCTCGTCGATGAGCACGCAGGCCATTTCGAGGCGCTTCACGTGTGCGCTCGTCGCCCAGTTGAGCAGCGTGACCAACATGCCTGACGCGGCGAAGCTGGTTCGTCCTGGCTCTCCCGCCGGGAAGAGATATGACGCGTGGTTGATGATGAACGCCGCGCGCAGTTGCTTCTCGGGTGCCGCCATGATGTTCTCGCGCACGAACAGGTCGAGCAAACTCAACACGACCGACGGATCGTTCTTGAGTGTGCTGAGGTCGCCGATGCGCTTGCCAGCCAGCGCCACCATGTCACGCAGCCGCTTCTCGTTCGAGCCGGCAAAGACGCGCAGGCCTCGGCCGAGATCATAGTGCAGCACCAGGTCCCAGCGGCCGAACATCTGCTCGGCAAGAAACTCGGCGATGCCGCCGTAGCGCCCACGCTCCTGCTCGTCCGGGTCGCATAACGGGACCAGGTCGAACGTGTTGCCGTAGAGCACGAACACCGAATTGGAACCGCTGAAGTATCGGTCAGCGAGCTGCATCGCCCAGGGCGGATACCAGGCCGGAAGCTGCGCGCGGCTTGGGCGCCGGCGGTCTATCGCGTCTGGAAGCGGCGCCGGTGTCGCCGTCATTGGGAGTCTCGTGATAGCACGCGGCCCATGTCAGCCGCGAGGATCGGCGGTGTCTCTTCCAGCGCGCTCTCGATTCCCGTTAGGTGCTGAAGGTTTCTCACGGCGTCTTCCGTTTGCTTCATGCTATCCGCCGCCGCTGTGACCTGGACACTGAGCGTGTCGGCGTCCTGGCGGCTCACCGCGGTCTCGACGAGGGTGCGGATCTTCGTTTCTATACGGTCGAGCTCAACATTCACGAATTCAGCATCCTTCAGGCTGTTGCGATAGTTCTCCAGGCGAAGCGTCGCGTCGGCTTCGCTGTCCTGCAGCGACCTAACGATCCGCTCATCCCCGCCCGCCTGTGCCTGCGCCTTGCGCGCCTGCACATCCTGTAGACGCAGCTCCAGCTCGCGCTCGCTTGTTGTGTTGAGAAAGCGCTCCAAGGCGGACTGAGAAACGAGAAGCTTGAGGAAGAGGTAGAGCAAACGGTCCAGCGAACTGTTTCGCATCGCCTCGGCCGTGATGTCACCAGTGTCAGACTGCGCGTGACCGCGAATGCCGGCAGCAATGTCGCGCATCTCGTAGCAGCGTTGCCGCAGCGAAAGGAAGCGCCTCAGCCCTGCGTTAGGCAGGCTCGCGACCATGCGCTGCAACGCGACCTCGGCCGCAGGCGTCATTTTCTCTGTCTCGGCTCGCTCCTTCGCATTGATTTTTGCGTCGATCGCGGTCCGGAAGCGCGGCATGGACGCGAGCCCGGCGAGATATGTCATCTCCGCTGCCATGATGAATGGAGCGAGGTCCTGCGTTCCCGTCACGACAGTCATACCAATCGACCCGAAGAAGAGCAGCAGGTTCCAGGGCTGCAAGAAGGCCGCACGAAGATAGCGGCGAAAGCCTCTGGGTTCCTTCTCCTGTGCCATCGTTAGGTAGCAGGCGCTCCAGCCGAGCGCGCCGCCGTCTCGAGAGACTCCATCTGGTCGCGCAGCTCGTTCACGATCTCGGCGAACTGTGGATAGCGCAGCATTTCTTTAGCCGAGAAGTCGGGAAGCGGAACTTCAAAGTCGCGCACGATCGTGCCGGGAGCTGGCGAAAATACAAGGACGCGGTCGCCGAGGAAGACCGCTTCTTCGATTGAGTGCGTCACAAAGAAGACAGTCGCTTGAGCCTCCGTGGACAGTTTGATCAAAAGGTCCTGCATGCGCACGCGCGTGGCGGGGTCCAGCGCGCCGAAGGGCTCATCCATCAAGATGATGCGCGGCTGCAGGATCAGCGTTCGCGCAATGGCGACCCGTTGGCGCATACCGCCGGACAGCTGATGCGGATACTTGGACGCATCGCTGTCGACATTGAGGCCCACCTTGGCGATCCACTCACGAGCCCTCTGCCGGCGCTCGTCAGGCGCAACGCCGCGACACTCCAGGCCGAAGGCGACATTCTCCTCAACGGTGCGGTTGTCGAAGGACGAGTAATCCTGAAAGACCATTCCGCGATCGGCGCCGGGCGCGAGAACGGGCTTGCCGTAGACCAGAACGCTCCCGCTCGAAGCAGGATGATGTGGTGGGAGCGCGGCGATCAATCGAAGTAACGTCGACTTACCAGATCCGGACGGCCCCAGAATCGTGACAAACTCCATCCGGTCGGGGAGATCCTGTATGGCGAATGTGACATCGCGGATGGCAGTGTAGCCGTTCTCGAACGTCTTTGTCACCTTGTCGAAAGTGACGACGCAGGAGCTAGGAGCCAGGGGCTTCGGGCTGGGGGCTAGGGGCGGCAGAGCGGACGCGTTAGGCGCCTCGCCCGCGGCTGGCACGGCGCGTTCCTCGGTCGTATGCCCGCCGGCCGGTTTCTCCTTCGTCATTCCGTCGCTGCCTTATACGGAAACAGGCCGCGCTGGAAGAAGTACAGCAGCCGATCGATGCCATACGCCATGAGCCCGATCACTATCAGAATGGCGAAGATGTGTTCGGTGAGTCCACGGCGCTGGCTCGTCATCAGGAGGTAGCCGAGTCCGTGCCGCGCGTTGACAAGCTCCGCGAGCATGATGT
>DATBKN010000545.1:0-8516 GCA_036555845.1 Gemmatimonadaceae bacterium
CGGACGGTCTCTGCGAAACGTTAGGCTTCTCGCCCCACTGGCTCGCTGCGGTTACGGCACTGAAGACTTCGGTACGACGGCCACGGCGCGCACTGGTCCACCCGATCCGCCTTCGATCTTCATCGGCAGCGCGAATAGATACGCTCCCGTCGCTGGCAGTTTGTCCAACGCCGTTAGGTTCTCGAGATTGAACACGTTCTTCGCCGCACCGATGCGGTGCACCTGAAAATCGGCGGACGGGCCGTAGTCGACCGAAGGGGAGTCGATTCCCAAAGCCGCGACGCTTCGTTCGTCCACGAGCAGCCGCGCGGCCTCCGCTCCATAACCCGGGAAGTGCAAGCTGTCGGCACGGCCCTTGGTCGTATCGCCAAAGTACGCCATGCGGTCGCCATAGCGCGAATCCCAGCCCGTGCGCAGCAGCACAATGCTCCCCGCGGGGATGCGACCGGATGCCGCTTCGAACGTGGCGATGTCGCCCGGCGTTAGGCGATAGTCACGGTCGGCCGTGGCCTGCGCCGACACGTCGATGACGACGGCCGGCGCGATCAACGAGGCCAGTGGAATGCGGTCGACAGTGAGTCCCGATTCCGAGAAATGAACGGGCGCGTCGATGTGCGTACCGCCGTGCTCCGGCGCGGAAAACACGTACGCCGAATAATACCAACCGCCCGGCGTCTTACCCGCTGACAGTGGTTTGAGCTCGAAGCCGCTCGGCGATGTGGGCCAGAAGAGCGTCTGGGGCGACAGCGGATGTGTGAGATCCACGAGATCGACGCGTGCCAGGTCCAGCGCCGGTGTGCGGATCGGGGTGGGGGCGCAGGCCACGCCGGCGCACAGCGTCAAGCCTAACGCGATTCTTCGTCCCATGGTTCGACTCCTAGGGTCGTCACGCGGTGTGAAATGAGTGGCAAAGGCGGTTCCGCTTCGTCCGCGATCTGAATGGCGACGTCCAGCGCCGAGCGGGCGATGCGGATGCCGTCGCCATCACGCGCGAGGATTGTTGCCAGCGGCTCTCCAACGTGCACGGCGTCGCCCACGTTTGTGCTGATCACGAAGCCGACGCTCGGGTCGATCGCATCGTCCTGGCGCGTTCGTCCGCCACCGATCGCCGTGATCGCGTTGCCGATGATGCGCGGTTCGACTCGAGCCACGATGCCGCTTCGCGGCGCTGTGTAGAACTCACATTCGGCGGCCTGCGGAAATAGCGCCGGATCGTCCACGAGCCTGGGATTGCCGCCCTGCGCTTCAATGATCTCCTGGAACTTGCGTGCGGCGCCGCCGGACGAGATTGCCACTTCCATTTTGCGCCAGGCGTCGTCGCGCGACGTCGCGGCGCCTGCGAGGATGAGCATCTCGCTGCCTAACGCAAACGTGACACGCGTGAGATCCGGCGGTCCTTCACCGTGCAGTGTCTGGATCGCCTCCTCGACTTCAAGCGCGTTGCCGCAGGCGCGGCCGAGCGGGCGGTCCATCGCCGTGAGCAGCGCGACGACGGGACAGCCGCGAGCGGCACCTAACGCGATCATCGATTCCGCGAGCTCGAGCCCGCGCGGCAGCTCCGGGAGGAACGCGCCGCTCCCCCGCTTTATGTCCAGAACCAGCCCGGTCAGCCCTTCCGCGAGCTTCTTGCTCATGATGCTCGCGGTAATGAGCGGAATGCTTTCGATCGTCGCCGTGGCATCGCGCAGGGCGTACATGCGCCTGTCCGCGGGAGCGATCTCCGCGCTTTGTCCGATGAGGACGCAGCCGATCGTCGCCAACTGTCGTTTGGCGTCACCTAACGACATGACCGTGCGGAAGCCGGGGATCGCCTCGAGCTTGTCCAGCGTGCCGCCGGTATGACCCAAGGCGCGTCCCGACATCATCGGCACGCCGACGCCGAGTGAGGCAATGAGCGGCGCCAGGATGAGCGATGTCTTGTCGCCCACGCCGCCCGTCGAGTGTTTGTCGACGCGCGCCCCGGTCAAGCCAGAAACATCCAGCGTGCTGCCACTCGCTATCATCGCGTCGGTCAGCGCGTACGTCTCTTCGTTGTCGAGTCCACGCAGATAGATGGCCATCAACAGCGCCGCCATCTGATAATCCGGCACGTCACCGCCGGCGTACGCGCGCGCGAGCGTACGCCACTCGTCGGACGCGATGCGCCCACCGTCGCGCTTCCGCTCGATCAGACGCCGTGCGAGCATTCCGGTGACTTCCGGGTATTCACCGAGTACATGACTCAATTCGACAATCGGAGCATGGCGCATGAAACTGGTCCGTAGGCCGCTTATCGCAAGCACGCTGGCGTTCGCTGTTTTCACGCACGTCGCAGGAGCGCAAACCGCCGCCGACCACATCGCGCTGGGCGACAAAGACCACGCCGCGTTCAATTCCGCGGCAGCGCTCAAGCACTACGAAGCAGCGATCGCGCTGGAACCCAACAACGCCGAGGCACTCGGCAAAGCGTCACGCGATGCCGTAGACGTTGGTGAAAGCGAACAGAACCGTGTAAGCCGCGACTCGCTCTATCGCGTCGGCGAGCGCTACGCACGCGCTGCGGTCACCGCCGATCCGAACATCGCCGAGTATCACTTCCATCTCGCTCGCGCGTTAGGCAGAGCCGCGCTGAGTGTCGGCGTCCGCGACCGCGTGAAGTACGCCAAGGAGATTCGTGAACATGCGATGAAGGCGCTGGAGATCGACCCGCAGCATCCTGGCGCATTGCACGTCATGGGCGTGTGGAACGCCGAAGTGATGCGCCTCAACAGCGTGCAGCGCTTCTTCGCGAAAACAGTGATGGGCGGCGGGGTACTTGGGACAGCGAATTGGAAGGACGCCGTCTCATACATGGAGCGCGCGGTCGCTGTGGATCCAGAGCGACTCACGCATCGCCTGGACTTGGCAAAGATTTACATAGACGTGAAAGACAAGACGAAAGCACGCGAGCAGCTCGAGCATATCATTGCGGCCCCGGGTCAAAGCGACGTGAATGACCCGAGTTACAGGCGCGAGGCGAAGGCGCTACTGGAAAAATTGTAGCTTTTCGTCCTGTGGAGTATCATGTTTTGTGACCCGCATCACACCGTCGCGGCTGCGGCTGCTAGAGCTTTGAAAGGATGACGGCCATTCAGATCGACCGAGCCAGCACAATCCTCATTGTCGAGGACAATGAGGACAACCGCATCGTATACTCCACGATGCTGCGGCACTTTGGCTTTGCCGTGGACGAGGCTGAAAACGGGGCTGAAGGGATCCTGAAGGCCCGGACGAAGCTCCCGGACCTCATCCTGATGGACATTGCCATCCCGCTCGTTGATGGCTGGGAAGCCGTCCAGCGCCTCAAGAGGGACCCGGTTACAGCGGGGATCCCCATCGTCGCTCTGACGGCCCACGCGATGCCGGCCGATCGCGAGAAGGCGATCCAGGTGGGGTGTGACGGATACCTCGCCAAGCCGTGTGAGCCGCGTGCGGTGGTCGAGGAAGTCAAGCGCATCCTCGCGAGTAAGACCGCCTAGGGACGTGTTTTAGACCGGCCCGGCGTTGCCAGCGCGCGGGCTGCAACGTCCTATGCCATGCGGGGCTTCATGAGCCTCGTCCCGGGCGCGCTGAGCGTTCGCCGCGGGCAGTCCCTACACATGGCACGGCCAATGGAACCCCTGTCTCATTCTCTGATCGATGCCGACCCGGAGCACGGGCACTCGGACATGGACGAGCTTACGCAGCTGCGCTCGCAGGTGTCGAGCCTAACGCGAGAGCGCGACCAGCTGCTGGCCGTTGTGGACATCCTTCAGGAAATCTCATCCACGCTGCATTTCTCCGAGATTCTGCAGCGCATTGCGCGCAAACTCGGCGACATGTTCGGGCTGGATCGCTCGTCGATTTTCCTCGCCGGCGACGGCGGCGCCCAGGTGCGCCTGGTCGCGACATACGAAGATCCGTCGCTGCGAAACCTGATCGTGGATCTGGATCGCTATCCGGAATTGCGGCAGGCGTTCGATTCCGGCGAAACGGTATTCATTCCGGACGCCATGAACGATCCGATGCTATCGCAGGTGCGCGAGAATCTCGATCTGCGCAACGTGCGCTCGATCGTCGTCGTGCCGGTTCGCTGGAGGGCGAGTGTTATCGGTGCGATTTTCCTGCGAACAGAACGTGGATCGGTTCCCTTCTCTGAAAGCGACGTTGAGTTCTGCCAAGTGATCGCGTCGCTGGTGGCGACCGCGCTGCGCAACGCGCACCGCTATGAGTCCCTGCAGCGCGAGAATGGCGACCGGATCGCGCGCGAGCGGCGCGCCGAATTGGAACGCATCGCGATGCTCGCTTTCATGCGCCGGCTATTCGACCGTTATGCAACGAGCGACGATCACGTGTGGGCGGAGACCCTGTTGCCACGCGCGTCCGATGAAGAGCTCGACCGGCTCGTGTCGGTGACGATGAAGGTCGTGCAGGAGGAGGCGGCGGGCTAAAGCGTTCCGTGCTCAGATGGAAGCACGATGCGCAAGAATCCCTGGCCTTTCTCGATCCGTCCGCCGTGCGCTGCAACAACGCGCGCCGCGAGTGCGGAGTGAATCGTCCTGGACGCCTGCGCACCGCCACGCAGTTCTATCTGCACATAGGGCGCGCGCTGGCTGACTTGCGACGGATCGTTTCCGACCGCTGTCACTCTCAGGTGCAGCTCCGTCCCAGGTGCCACCTCGACAAGCGGCAACTTGAGAAGCGTCGTGAGTGCTTCCTGCAACAGCGCCCGATCGGCGAGGATGACTGGCAGGAGCGGCGCGACTTCCGGCTGGAAGACGGCTTCCCGCGCTTCGGCAGTCGCACTCAGCAACGGACGTAGCCCTTCGACAAGATCCGCAGGCCGCACCCGTTCCACGTGAATCTCGCGCTCGCCAAGATCGAGCTCCGCGATGCGTCGTAGCGACGCGAAATCATCTTCGATCGCCTCCGCCGCGGTCCGCGCAGCAGCGAGCATTTCTTCCTGATTCTCGTTGAGCTCACCGAAACGGTTATCGAGCAGGATATGTAACGGGAGCCTAACGTCATCGAGCCGCTTGGTGGCATCGTCCGCCACGGCGGCGAGAAGGCGCGCGTGGTCACGCACGCGCTCCTGAAGACTGCGCTGTCCGTCCGACTGAGCCTCTCCGACAGCGAGGCTCAGGCGATCCAGCGTCTGCTGGATAGCGTCGATCTCGTCAGGCAGGTGCGACGCACGGCCCGGCACGACCGCGCTGACTACGCCGCGAAAAGCACCGCCACTTTCGGGGGCGACCGTCGGGGGCAGCGTTGCAAGCCTTTCCCCG
This sequence comes from Gemmatimonadaceae bacterium, assembly GCA_036555845.1. Taxonomy (GTDB): domain Bacteria; phylum Gemmatimonadota; class Gemmatimonadetes; order Gemmatimonadales; family Gemmatimonadaceae; genus DASYRX01. The sequence continues at coordinate 5,283 of DATBKN010000545.1, forward strand.
GCAGATGCCGACACACCGGCCAGACGCTCGATTCGCTGCGCGACGAAGCGCGCGTTCAGCCAACCCACTATGAGGGTCAAGAAGGCCGCTACGAGCGCAATGAGAACGAGCCGCTCGGGCGCCTGACGAGCATACTCGCCCCAGTACGCGAGGCCCGCGACGGCGAGTACGCCGAGCACGGCCGGTATCACCGTGATATAGAGACGAGTGCTGACTTTCACGTTTCCTCTACGCGTGACTCACCGGTACCGGTGGATGGATCGAACGAAACGACGAGCACATCGAGGCCACTCACGTTCTTCACGAGCTTGTCGACGACGGATCCCTTGAGCAGATGATGCAACTTCGATCGCTTGCTTTGGCCGATGACGAGCACCGTGACGCCGTTCTCCGTTGCGAATTTGGCGAGCGTCTCTGCCACGTCCTTCCCTTCCAGCTTGACGACCTCGGCGCCCATCGATTGGGCGCGCTGGATGTTCTCGACCAGCTTGCGCTGCACGGCACTATCGATGCGATCGGCGCGCTCTTCGGGTGTTTGTACGTACACGCAGTACCAGTCGGAATTGAGTCGTCCCGCGATGCGGCTGCCTTTTCGGAGCAACGCGGCGGTGTAGTGCGGGTTGCTGGACATCGCGACCATGATGCGATCGACGGTGCGGATGGCTTGCTCTCCGGCCGTGCCCGCTTCGCGCCGAACGATCTCTTCTCGCGCGCGATCCACCGAGCTGGCAACCTCGCGCAGCGCGAGCTCGCGTAGCGTCGTTAGGTTCTCGTCCGTGAAGAAGTTGGAGAGCGCGGTCGGGACCTTCTCCGGAGCGGAGATCTTTCCGTCGCGCAGCCGCTGGCGCAGGTCTTCGGCGGAGATGTCCAGGTTGACTACCTGATCCGCCATGTTGACCACCCAGTCAGGGACGGTCTCGCGCACGGTGACGCCTAACGTCTGAGCGATGACGTCGTTGAGTGATTCGAGGTGCTGAACGTTGACGGCCGAGATGACGTTCACGCCGGCGTCCAGCAGCTCGAGGATATCTTCCCAGCGCTTGCGATGCTTGGAACCGGGGACGTTCGTATGCGCCAGCTCGTCGACAATCGCGATCTGCGGATGCCGCGCGATGACGGCGTCGACATCCATCTCTTCCAGCGTCACGCCCCGGTAGTCGATCTTGTGCCGCGGAACGATCTCGAGATCTCGCAGCTGCTGCTCGGTCTCGGCACGCTTGTGCGTCTCGACGAAGCCGATGACGACGTCGATGTCGCGTCGGCGCAGATCATGCGCCTCCTGCAGCATGCGGTACGTCTTACCGACGCCGGCAGCGGAGCCGATGTAGACCTTCAGGTTTCCACGCCCCGGCTGGCGGACGAGCGAGATGAAATCCGTCGTGGACGATACGCCTTTTCCGGCACGTAGTCGCTCAGGTTGTGTCATAGCTCTACGCGAGTTCCCAGCTCCACAACGCGGTTAGGCGGAATCTCGAAATACATGGTGGCGCTCCGCTCGTTGCGTTTGAGGAACCTGAACAAGCTCACGCGCCAGCGTGACATCCGGCCTTCGCGCCGCTCCGAGGCCGGAACGACGCTCAAGCGACCGAGATAATACGTGGTCCGCGCCTGCTCGTCCGCAGCCCCCTGAGACAGCGCTGCCGCAACCACAACGCGCGGAGCGTCCGGCTCCTCCATGAATCCATATCTCGCGATGACGCGGTAGAACCCGAGTGACAACGGCTCCACGCGCACGCGCTCGGCATCGGCCACTCGCGGGACCTCTTCAGTTGCCACGGTAAGCAGGATAACCGTCTCGTGCAGCACCTGGTTGTGTTTCAGGTGGTGAAGGAGCACGAGCGGCACGCCTTCCGTTTCTGCCGCAAGAAAGACGGCCGTTCCGCGCACGCGGTGTGGTGGGTTGAGTGCAAGGCTCTCGAGAAAGGTGTCGACCGGGATCGCACGCTCGCTTGTGGCGATGGAAAGCCGCCGCCGTCCTTCGATCCACGTCGTCATAACGAAAAACACGATCAGTCCGAGGATGAGCGGGAGCCAGCCGCCATCCATGAATTTGAATAGGTTCGCGACCACGAACGCGAGGTCCGCTGCGAGGAACAGCCCTGCCACGACGATGACCGTCGAAAGCGACCAGTGCCAGCGGACGCGCGCGACGACGGCGAAAAGCAGCGTCGTGATGGCCATCGTCGTCGAGACGGCCAGGCCAAATGCAGCGGCGAGGCGATCCGACGAGCGGAAGGTGAAAACGATGCCGAGCGTCGCCGCCATCAGCATCCAGTTGAGGCCAGGGAGATAGATCTGCCCGATCGCCGAGCCGGACGTGTGGACGATCTGAGCGCGCGGCAGGTAGCCGAGCTGCCCGGCTTGGCGCGTGACAGAGAAGACGGCAGCGATGAGCGCCTGAGATGCGATGATCGTCGCAGCCGTCGCGAGTGCGACCATCGGATATAGCGCCCAGGACGGCACCGTCGAGTAGAAGGGACGGGCGCTGGCCTCCGGATGCTGCAGCAGGAACGCTCCTTGACCGAGATAGCTCAAGACGAGAGACGGGAGCGCGAGCGAGTACCACGCAACGCGGATCGGCTTGGGCCCGAAGTGGCCCATGTCGGCGTAGAGCGCCTCTCCGCCCGTTAGGCACAGCACGACGGCGCCGAGCGCGAGCAGGCCGTGCCATCCATTCCGCGCGAAGAACCGCACGCCGTGAAGCGGATTGAGCGCGGCGACGATCTCCGGCGCATCGCGCAGTGTGTTCACGCCCAGTATCGCGATAGCGACGAACCACATGGCGAGCACAGGTCCGAACACGACGCCAACCCGTCCGGAGCCGAAGCGCTGAAATGTGAAGAGGCCGACGAGGATGACGGCCGTGACGGGAACGACGTATGGGGCGAAGACGGGAGTGGCGACGCGCAGTCCTTCCACGGCGCTCAAGACGGAAATGGCGGGAGTTATCACGCCGTCGCCATACAGCATCGCGGCGCCCAACAAACCAAGGGCGACGAACCAGGCAGCATGCTTGACTGCCGGTGCGCGCGCGGGAACGAGCAGTGCCAGCAGCGCGAGGATGCCGCCTTCGCCGCGATTCCCCGCGCGCATGAGAACGGCGACGTACTTCACGCTCACCGTGAGCACGAGGGCCCAGATGAAGAGCGAGACGATTCCGAGCACGTTGGGAGCCGTCGCCTCGACGCCGCGCGAGCCGTGGAACGCCTCCTGCAGCGCATAGAGCGGGCTCGT
>DATBKN010000546.1:0-7545 GCA_036555845.1 Gemmatimonadaceae bacterium
GAAAGCGACCCTTGATCGGCACCCAATGCTTGCCGCGGTCGTAGCTGAACCAGAGCCCGCTCTCCGTGCCGAGGTAGAGCACGTCCGCGTTCTTGTGATCTTCGAGGATCGTGCGGGCGACTTCGCCTTTGGGAAGATCGCTCGTTATGGACGCCCACGTCGCACCGAAGTCGCCACTTGAGTAGACATACGTACCAAAGTCGCCTAACCGGTGACCGTCGAACGTCGCGTACACGGTTCCCTCGGCATATCGCGACGGCTCTACGCGCGAGACGTACGTCCACTTGGGAAGTCCTGGCACCTTCGCTGTCACGTTGGTCCACGTCGCGCCGTCGTCGCGCGAGATGCTGATCTGCCCATCGTCACTGCCCGCCCAATAGACGCCTCGCTTGGCGCGTGATTCTTCGAAGGTGACGAGGTTGCCGAAATTGCCGACGCCGTCGTTGCGCGCGATCGTGACGTCCTTGCCCTTCACTCCCATCAATTGCAGCGTGTCGCGATCGATCTGCAGCGTGAGGTCGGGCGAGATCGCCGTCCACGAGTGCCCGCGATCCGTTGACTTGAACACCCGGTTCGCCGCGGCGAATACCGTGGACGGATTGTGCGGCGAGAGCCGCAGCGGCGTGTCCCAGTTCCAGCGATACGGCTTTTCGCCGGGCAGAGGCTCCGGTCGAATGCTGGTGCGCTCGTTCGTTAGGCGATCCACGCGGTTCATGTTGCCGTCCTGCGACTCGGCGTACATGATGCGCGGATTGGATGGATCCACGAGCCCGACGAAGCCATCGCCGCCGCCGATGATGAACCAGTCGTCGTTCGCGATCCCCCACTCGTTGCGCACGTCGCTCGGCCCGCACCACGTGTTGTTGTCCTGCAGGCCGCCGCAGACAAGGAACGGCGACTGCATGTCGTACGAGACATGGTAGAATTGGCCGACCGGCAGATTGTTGAGCCACACGTACGTCTTGCTGCGGTCGTACGAGATGCCGACTCCTCCATCGCCACCGAGCATCATGTGGTTGGAGTTGTTCGGATCTACCCACATGGCGTGGAAATCGACGTGAATGTTGCGGGCACCTTCGTTCGTGAATGTCTTTCCGCCGTCGTCGGAAACGTGCAGTTGAACGCCTAACACGTAGATGCGCGAGTCGTTCTGCGGATCGACGCGCACCTGCGAGAAGTACATGGGCCGCGGATTCGTCGTCGACAGCTTGGTCCACGATGCGCCGGCGTCATCCGAGCGATAGAGGCCACTCTCCGTCGCATGCTCGATGCGAGCATACACCACGCTGGGATTCTTTCTATAGATGTCGAGGCCGATGCGGCCTAACGGGCCGCTGGGAATGCCTTGCGTGAGCTTCGTCCAGTTGCGGCCCGCGTCGGTGCTCTTCCAGATCGCCGACGCCGGTCCGGCGCCGTTGAAGCCCCACGTCGCGCGGCGCCGCTGGTACGTCGCGGCGTAGAGTACCTTGTTGTTCGAGGGGTCCATCACCAGCTCTGTCACGCCGGCATCGGGACCGGCATCGAGGATGCAGGTCCAGGTGATTCCGCCATCCGTGGTCTTGTAGAGACCGCGGTCGCCGCCCGCAGCCCACAGGTTGCCTAACGCGGCGACATAGACGATGTCGTAGTCCACGGGGTCCACGATGATGCGCGCGATGTGTTTGGAGTCCTTGAGCCCCATGTTCACCCATGTGCGCCCGCCATCCGCCGACTTGTACACCCCGTCACCCCAGGACGACGACTGCCGGTTGTTGTTCTCGCCGGTGCCGACCCAGACGAGATTCGGATCGTTAGGCGCGATCGCGACGTCCCCCACCGATGACGTCGTCCGGCTGTGGAAGACTTGTTGCAGCGTCGTGCCATTATTGACGCTCTTCCAGACGCCGCCGGTGGCCGTGCCGACGTAGAAAATCGCCGGATTGGCCTCGAAGACGGCGAAATCATCGATGCGCCCCGACGGCGTCGCTGGCCCGATATCGCGGAAGCGCAGTCTCTCCAGCGCAGAAGCAGCGACCGGGGTCGCGGCCGTCGGCGCAGGCGGCTGACGACGCTGCGCCGCGAGCGGCAAACCCACGACAAGACCGGTTGTCAGTAGTGTGATCGAGCGGCGCGTGACGGCCATTGGGGGCTCCTGTACTGTGTTGGCGGCTGATGCGACCGCCTCCACGTTGCGTCGGCGACGCTGGTCTGGAAAGAGCAGTGCGGACACTCGCCCTTACCATCACAAGACGCCAAGCGAACTGTCGGACCGCAGGCGGAATGTCAACCAGCTACGTTAGGCGCCCGGCTCTATTCGCTATCGTCACCCAGAGCGACCATTCCCGCGAGCGGAACGCGCAGCCACGCCGGACGGTTGTCCAACTCGTAATTGAGCTCATACAGCACCTTGTCCAAAACGAATGCCTCGAGGAGTAGCGTGAGCTCGCGCCGGTCGTCTGGAATTAGTCCTGTTCCGGAGACCGTACCGAGATACGTTCGCAGGAACATGCCGCAAACGGAACGCTCCCAAAGTTGCGCCCAGGGCACCAGCCTATCGAAATCCCCCGGTCGACGCGCGACATGACTCATGAGCGCCACCTGCGCGGCATAGCTGAATGACCGCAGCATGCCTGCGACGTCGCGCAGCGGTGAGTATTTGGCGCGGCGTAAGGCGAGCGAGCGCGTAGGCTCACCTTCGAAGTCGATGATGACGAAGTCGTTGCCTGTGCGAAGAACTTGCCCGAGATGGTAGTCCCCGTGGATGCGGATCTTCAGGCACTCGGATTTGAGCGCGGGAAGGGTATCCAGCCGAGACAGGAACTTGGTGCGCATGCTCAGCACGTGACTCGCGATCTCCACTTGCTCATCAGGCAGCTTCGGGAACGCATCCTTGAGCTGCTTGAACACCAGCTCTGCACTGCGGCGTGTGTCGCTCGCGAGCCGAGTGAGGTCGTCGTGAATCATCGGTTCGGGCGAAAACGCCGCGTCGTCAGTCTGGGTCGCGAGCGCACGGTGCAGCTCGGCGGTCCGGCGCCCCAAAGCCCCGGCAGCGTCGTCCGATATACCGAGCAGTTCGTCCATATGGGCGGAAAGTCCCGTGTCGGCGATCTCGAGCCAGCCGTCGACTCCCTGCGCGCCTAACGCTTCTGGTGCGGAAAGAGTGAGCGCACGCTCCTGAAAGCGACCCAACTCCTCTTGCATAAAGCGCCAACCGTCGCCCTGATTCGGCACCAGGCGCTGGACCATGGCAAGCGTTGCGGTTGGCACGTCGGTCGAGTGATACTCGAGAGCTCCACCGAACGGTGGCACGCCGGCAAAATCCTGTTGCTCGGTGAGGTATCGCGTGATCTCGCAGTCCGGCTGCGCGCCGGACTCGAGACGGCGGAAGAGCTTGAGAATGAAACGATCACCGAAGATTACCGATGTGTTGCTCTGCTCGCCGCTGAGGCGGCGCACCTGCCAACCACCTTCCGGCGGCGCCGTATCCCTGATGGGCGAGCTGGGGTTCCCCTTTACCACGCCGCTGTGGCCGCGCCGTTCTCCGCCGCCAATGAGCTCGAAGAGTGCGAGGCAGCTTTCATCGCTCAGGACCGCGTCGTACAGGATGCCAGCGCCCTCGTCACTTCCGACCGGGCACACGACCGCGTTAGGCGCCGTATCACGGACGCGCGCTGCTTCGTCGCCTCTGGCCAGGGCCAGCGTCAAAACGTAGACGTCCCCTCCTCCACCCGCGTAGCGCACATCGCACAGCACAAAACCCGACGAGTGGGTGAGCGGAGCCCAGTCTTCGATGCGACAGCTCTGAAGGGTTTTCGATTTTCCACCGAACCAGCGTTGCCGGGGGAGAAACTCCGGTATCGCGCGAGACTCCAGCACCTCGCGCACGATCGGCGACATCGCCGCTGCCCAACCCGCGCTCGCATCAACCGTTAGGCGGAGGTCATCGACGGTCGGGTGCGGGGCCTGGGTGGGTTCCGGGTCGCCGTGCAGCTCGAACCACAGAAAGCTGTACGGTCCGAGAGTGAGCGGGTACGGGGCGCGACCGATCTTCGGAAACTCCACGTAACCCAGCATTTCAATCGGGGTCACACCGGCGAGGTCCGAGAGATCGAGCTCGAACGGTTGTGCGAAGCGCGACAGATTCGCGACGCACAGCACACGCTCGCCGTCGTACGTCCGAAGATACGCCAGCACTTTCCGATTGCTCGGCTTGAGGAACGTTATGCCGCCGCGGCCGAACACCTTGAAGAGCTTGCGAAGCGCGATCATGTGCTTGGTCCAGTTGAGCAGGCTGGACGGCTCGGATTGCTCCGCCTCCACGTTCACCGCCTCATAGCCGTACACGGCGTCCATGATCACGGGACTGTACAGGCGCGCCGGGTTCGCGCGAGAGAAACCCGCGTTGCGATCAGCGCTCCACTGCATCGGCGTTCGCACCGAATTTCGGTCGCCGAGGTAAATGTTGTCCCCCATTCCGATTTCGTCGCCGTAGTAAAGGATCGCCGTCCCGGGAAAGGAGAACAGCACGCTGTTGAGCAACTCGATCCGGCGACGGTTGTTGTCCACCAACGGCGCCAGGCGGCGACGAATTCCCACGTTGATGCGCATCTGCGGATCGGCGCTGTACGCCAGGTACATGTACGCCCTCTCGTCTTCGGATACCATCTCGAGCGTCAGTTCATCGTGGTTCCGGAGAAAGAGCCCCCACTGACAGTTCTCCGGTATCGCAGGCGTCTGCGCCATGATGTCAACGACCGGATGGCGATCCTCGAGACGCAGCGCCATGAAGAGGCGAGGCATCAACGGAAAGTGGAATGCCATGTGACACTCGTCCCCAGCACCGAAATACGCGCTGACTTCCGCTGGATACTGGTTCGCTTCGGCGAGGATCATGCGACCCTCGTAATGCTCGTCCAGCGCGCGGCGCACGTTCTTGATAACTGTGTGCGTCTCCGGCAGGTTCTCGCAATTCGTGCCATCGCGCTCGACCAGGTATGGAATCGCGTCGAGCCGCAGCGCATCGACGCCCATGTCGAGCCAGAACCGCATAACGCGGATGACCTCGTCCACGACTTCTGGATTGTCGAAGTTGAGATCGGGCTGGTGTGAGAAGAAGCGGTGCCAGAAATACGCTTTCGCTTCCGGGTCCCACGTCCAGTTGGATTTCTCCGTATCGGTGAAGATGATGCGCGTCCCGGCATACTTCTCATCCGAGTCGCTCCAGACGTAGAAGTTGCGCTCGCGTGAACCGGGCGGGGCTCGGCGGGCTGCCTGAAACCAGGGGTGCTGGTCCGAGGTGTGGTTCACCACCAACTCGATGAGCACCTGCAGCTCTCTGGCGTGCGCCGCATCGAGGAATTCGCGGAAGTCGTCGAGGGTGCCGTAATTCGGATGCACGTTCGTGTAGTCGGAGACGTCGTAGCCATCGTCGCGAAGCGGCGACGGGAAGAAGGGAAGCAACCACAGGCAGGTGACCCCGAGATCCTGCAGGTAATCCAATTTTTCGATGAGGCCACGGAAGTCGCCCACGCCGTCCTGGTTCGCATCATAGAAGGCACGCACGTGCAGCTCGTAAATGACGGCATCCTTGTACCACAGCGGATCGCTCGCGCTACCGGGTCGTTTCATGGCGGCTGGTGTTGGCGTTAGGTTCCCGACGAAGCGAGCCAGAGACCGATTGGAAGTGTCGTTAGGGCATCCGCGACTCGGACGGCCGCCCCATCCACCCGGAGTGTTTCTCCGGTGAACACATTGCGGTAAGCTCCGCGCGCGACAGCGTCCGGAATCTGCAGCGTCGTATCGGCCCAAACCTCCGCGCCGATGGGCAGTGCCGCGCCATCATTCGCAAGGCCGACGACCAACCGCGGGACGAGCGCGAGCGCCGTATACGCGCCATGCCTGCGCGCGAACGCGACAACATTGTCGCCGCGCATCCCCTCTGCTGGCATCGGATCGTACGACCCATCCGTAAATATTTTCGGGTGCCGGCGTCGCAGGTTCAGACCGGCGTGAGTCACATACATCTTGATCCGTCCGTCAGTCCAATGCTCGAGTAGAGCGGCTGTCGCAGGGGCCGTGCCCGCGTCTCCGCGCGCTGCATGGTCACCAAGCGTGATCAGCTCCTCGAGCATCGCGCGCCGCGATGGAAAGTCCACGGCGCGGCGGTTGTCCGGATCCACGAGACTCAGGTCCCAAAGCTCGGTGCCGCCATAAAAATCAGGAATACCTGGCGAAGCGATCTTGAGCGTCAGCTGAGCGAGCGAATTCAACATTCCGAATTGCGCGACGCGCTCGGCGAATGGTACGAAGGAGCGCGTGAATCGCCGCGCGATGCTGCCGCCGAGTGTCTGCTGCACAAAGTCGAGGACCGCCGCCTCATGCTCTGCTGCCGGGTTCACCCAGCTGGTGTTGACCTTCGCCTCGCGACTCGCTTTGACCATGAAGGTCGAGATGCGCTCGACGAACTCGGAGTCGGGCGTGCGCTGCGCACCGGCCGGCCAGGCAGCGATCAACGTCTGGTAAAACAGATACTCCTCGTTAGGCGACGGCGCCGGCGCGTCCTGTACGACGCGCCGCACTGGCGCGGTGATGCGTGACCAGCGCCCGATCGCCGACCGCCATTCACGTGGGATTTCCGACAGCACGTTGATGCGCGCCCGCGCGTCCTCGCCGCGCTTCGTGTCGTGCGTCGCGGTCGCCGTCAGCGATAACGGCCAGCGCGCCTGTCGCGCCCGATTGTCGTCGTGGAATTCCGCCACCCCGCGGCCGAAACGCGTCGGGTCGCCGCCAACCTCGTTCAGCGAGAGCAAGGCTGTTGAGCGATAAAACGCGGTGTCCTCCACCCCTTTGGCGTGAACAGGCGCCGTGTACTGCTGGAACTTCATCGCGAATCGGCGGCGACGAGCATTCTCGGCGGCGCTCGTCGCCGCATCCGGCGCGGGGAGCAGCATCCGCCTAACGAATTGAAAGATGCTCGACTCCAGGGCCGGGTTCCGCCGCAAGGCCGAAGCGATGGCCCGGTCCACGCTGGCATGGTCGAACGGAGTCGGCGCAGACCCGCGGAAGTAGCTGCGATACACAGGAAAGCACGCGACGACTTCGCGCAAAGCCTCTTGCAAGCTGTCCAGGGTGAAATCGCGGAAGCGGCGGTCGCTCTCCGAGATGCGATTGAGCTCATGCGCCAGCACGTTCAGCTCGCTCGCCATCGAGATCGAGATGATGACTTTCTTGCTTTCATACTCCACGTCCGAAAATGCCTGGCGCTCGCCGAGGAAAGCGGCATAGACCGCCTCGAACGTGGCCGCGCGCGCGGCGTCCACGAAGAGGCCGTTCACGCTGTTGAGAAACTCGTATCCCGTGGTGCCGTGCACGTGCCAGTCGTCGTTGAGCTGCTCTTCCGCTGCGAGGATTTTCTCCACCACGGTCCAGATCGGAGACGCAGCGCCGCCTAACGCGCCAAGTTGATGCAGATAGTCCTGCGGATCGAACAGGCCATCGACATGGTCGAGCCGCACTCCCGTTACCGTCCCATTGGCGATCAGCCGCGCGAGCAGCGCATGCGTGGCT